>NZ_JBNUPM010000001.1:0-292968 GCF_050409425.1 Facklamia sp. P13064
CACGCCTTACAGGGACAAAAGTAGCCTCACAGTATAAACATACATCGTCTTGTTTGATGGGGCGTTGTCGATAAGCACCCATTTCCTCTTCAATAGTTTTTGATAGATTGGAAATGGTCGTTGGAGAATAATGAGGACCCTACATCTTTTCGATGAGCTTTGAATTGTCACGTGTCGTCACAGCCTTTTGAACCATCCAAACAATCATCTCCTCTAGATGAGAGAGCACTTCTTGAAGACATTGGAGTGTTTTAACGTCTCATTCACCTAAACGATCACGGGGTACTTTAAGATTCAACCTGCCATATTCTGTTATTAAAGTTCTCGAATAATAGCCATTTCTAGAATTGCCTGCATGGTAGCCTTTGACTTCTCATTTCTCATCATCAAGAAAGATGATTCTTTCACTTTCAAGCAGTAGATTAATCGCTTCTTCTAAAGCCTGACGAAACAGTTCATGAACAGATTCACCTTGGGCTAGTGCTGTGAATTATTTTGTGTTAAAGTCTTCCATAAGGGACCTCCTGTGTATGATTGTTTTGTGGTTATTACAATCTTACATAAGTGAGGTCTCTTTTTCTAGGGAGTCTCGGAGCTTACACAAAAAATTTTACGCTATGTATTAAGCTTGATCTATAAATCTATTTATATGTTCATAAAGCCCATAAGTTTATCTCTCAAGGCTTTACTGAAATAAGATTTTGAGTTAACCATACAAAAAAATATACCGAGGAATTCTCGGTATATTTTAGGTCGAATCGTATTTAAGTTATTATTTTAAATTGTTTACAATTAAATCAACATTATGACGACACATATCAATAAATGTATCTCCCTCTTGACCTTCAGGTGCTAATGAATCAGAGAAAAGTTCTTGACCTTCTCCACTAACAACTTTCACTTCAAAACCTTTAGAGGCACAAGCTTCTTTTAATTTTTCCATCCGTGCTGGATCGGTTGTTGATTCAGCAAAGATTGCTTTAATTTTATTTTCAACAATAAAATCAACAGTATCATCAATATCTTTATTAGAAACCTCAGAATCGGTTGTTACCCCTTGAGGAGCACGTACTGGAATATTATAAGCTCTTGAGAAATAATTGAAAGCATCATGTGGGGTAATTAAGAAGCGACTTTCTTCTGGAATTGAAGCAATTTTTTCCTCTAATTCTTTATCTAATTCTTTCAATTGCGTAATATACTTATCGGTATGCTCCATAATTTCAGCTTCATTGTCTGGTATTAACTCGATTAGGGCTTCAGAAGCTCTTTGAGTAGCTTGTTGATAGAGATTCAAATCAAACCAGAAATGAGGATCGACAGCCATTCCCCCATCATCGTCCATTACTCCGACCTCATTCGAATCAAAATTTTCTGAAACTGCCACACCAATTGGTTCTAATTGTTCAATCATTTTTCCTTCAAAATGCAAACCATGGTATAAAACAAGATCAGCTTCTTTTAATTTTTGCAAATCTTGAGGTCTTGGCTCATACAAATGCGGATCCTCCCCTGCTGGAATAATCATTTCAATGGTTACCAGATCTCCGGCTAAGTTCTTTACCATATCTCCTAAAAATGAGGTGGTTACAGTAACCATTGGTTTTTCTTCAGCTGCAACACTCGATGCTAAACTAACGGATGACCCCATAAACAATGCCATTGCGAACAGAAACTTAATAAACTTTTTCATACTATATCTCCTTTTTAGGTTACCCTAATTATTTTTGTAAGGTAAGTATATAATAGTAATCATTACATGTCAACAGAATTTTAGACGAATCTAAACTAATTAAAGATTTTTCCTTATTTTTTGATAAAGGATAATTAACTTTGTAAACTTTTACCAAAGATTCCTTATTTTATTCATTTATATCTTCAATATTAAAAGAACCCACGTCCTAGTAATGGACATGGATTCTTATGCGTAAACAGATTAGCGTTAGAGGACTGAATTAAAGATTATACCTTTCTTTAAGAGATTTTACTCTTACTTGACCTTTTGAAGTTAGTTGATAAGTAGCATTCAAATTATCATGAAAAACTTCGTCATTTTTTATTAAACGGTTTGCTACTTTTTCAATTTGCTCTTGGGGCCATTGTAAATGCTCTTTTATTGATTGGAAGCCAACTTCACTCAATTCATTGACTGTATTCCTATGATTTGCCAGATGCATAATAAATAATTCTTCTTTTAAGGTCCTTTTTTGTTGAATCTTACGGACCATTTGAGTAATGAATCCATTTTTATTAAACAAGAAAGTCAATCCAAACGTGATTCCTGCAATGGTGGCTGTCATACCAGAGAGTGAAACATTTAAGCCTAAGCCGATAAAATAACCCAAAACGGAGTTAAAAATTGCATAAAGACTGGCTATCAAAAGCATATGATTTAATTTTTTTACAATGAGATAGGCTGA
This sequence comes from Facklamia sp. P13064, assembly GCF_050409425.1. Lineage (NCBI taxonomy): Bacteria > Bacillati > Bacillota > Bacilli > Lactobacillales > Aerococcaceae > Facklamia > Facklamia sp. P13064. The sequence goes on from NZ_JBNUPM010000001.1 coordinate 2,421, forward strand.
AGCAGCTGGTGCGATTAAGAAGGAAATAACAAGAATGGCCCCCACCGCATCAAAAGCGACAACCGTTGTGATTGAAGTTAACAACATCAAACCATAAAAGAGCATAATCTGGGTAAACCCAGCCACTTGGGCAAATTGGGCATCAAAGGTTGTGATTTTCAATTCCTTATAGAAGAGTACAATAAACAAAATATTTATGAGTAACATAACACTCATTTGAACAGCTGATTTAGCAATCGAAATACCAAAGACATCCAAACGAGTTAAGGAAGCCATTCCCACATCCCCCATTAACACAGCATCCGTATCAAGATGGACGTTCCTCCCATATTTAGTAATTAAAATAACGGATAAGGCGAAAAAGAGCGGATAGACAACACCAACCGCATCATCATTTTTTATTAAGCCGGTATTGGATAGACTCTCGACGCCCCAGACAGTAAAAACGCCTATCAAAGCGGCGCCAATTATTAATAAGGGGGATGTTAAGTCATGAGCGATAAAATAAGCTAATACGATTCCTAATAATACGGTATGAGAAATGGCATCTCCTAACATCGAAAGATTTCTCAATAAAAGGAAACAGCCAATGATTGCACAAGCGATAGCTGTCAATACCAGAATGATCAGTGATTCATAGGTAATATCAAATAATAGTAAGATATTCTCAATCATTGAATTCTCCTCCTTTTTTTGGCATGAGTGTTTTTTGAACAATTCCCTTTTTACCAAAAAGCATCGAAAGTAATGCGACAATTGATAAGGTCAAAATAATAGTTGGACCCGTACTCATACCGTTATATTTGGTAGAGATATAAGTTCCAATCACGGCAGATATACCACCAAAGATCCCCGAAAGAATTAAAACGCGCTCAAAACGATGGGTCCATTGCATCGCTGCAATGGAAGGTACAATCAAAATTGAAGCAATTAGAATGGTTCCGACAAGTTTTAAGCCTACAGCAATTAAACTCATCGTCATGACCAGAATAATACTGTAAAGAATAACAGGTTTAATACCCACTGTTTTCGCATAAACTTCATCAAAGACAAACAACTTAATTTCTTTTTTAAAGAGAATTAATATAAAAATAGAGATAAGGGCCACAATTAAAATGATTTTTAAATCATTTTCCATAATATAAGAAGCTTGACCGAAAAGGTAATTTTTTAACCCTGCTTGAGAAGCTCCTTTAAAACGCGGATTGCCAGAAATATTGCTCTTTAATACCATACCAAAACCAAAGAAAGATGATAAAATGATGGCTAGAATTGCATCTAAATTAAGTTTGGAATGTTGGTCAATGATTTGAATTAAACCGTAAGCCACTCCCCCACTAATAACGGCTCCGATCATCATGGTCATGGTATCTTTGGAGAGCGTCAACATGAAGGCTAAAACAATCCCAGGATAAGTAGCATGCCCAATTGCATCGCCAATCAGAGATTGACTTTTAAATACACTCACAGCTCCCACTGCTCCTGAAGCAGAGGCTAAAAGAAAAGTAGAAAGTGCAATTAAAATAAAGGAATAACTAGTTAAAATATCCACTTTAAATTTCGCCTCCCCAAGTCATATTCGCTTTAACTAAATGTTCATGAACAAAGACTTCTTCAGTTGGTCCCGCCGCAATTAGACGTTTATTTAAAATAATAACATGGTCAAAATATTGTTTAATAGTGTTCAAATCATGATGAACAACAATCGACGTGTGCCCCTTTTGCTGGATTCGCTTGACAAAGTCGATAAAGATTCTTTCGGTCCGCTTGTCCACTCCTGCTAAGGGTTCATCCATAAAGTAGATCTCTGCTTCTTGAGCAATGGCTCGTGCAATAAACACACGCTGTCTTTGACCACCTGACAATTGAGAAATTTGGCGGTCTTTATACTCATAAATACCAATTTCTTTTAAGGCTTGATGAGCCTTTTCATAATCAATTTTACGTGGCCGTTTAATCCATCCTAAATGAACATATCTCCCCATTAAGACTACATCTTCTACAGTGGTTGGAAAATCCCAGTTGACTTCACTGGCTTGGGGAATATAGGCGACTTTATTTTTTATGGCATCAAAATGTGTTCCCAGTATAGATACTCTTCCTGAAAGGGGCTTTTCTAATTCTAGAATCCCTTTAATTAGAGTAGACTTACCAGCACCATTAGGTCCAATAATAGCTGTTCTTGATCCTTTCATAATTTTAACGTCAATATCCCAAAGAACAGGTTGTTCTTGATAGGCCATAGTTAAATCCTCAACTTCGACGATGGCATTTGTCATAATGTTTCCTCCTATTTAATTTAATAAAAATGATACCCAAAGATTTTCAGCAAAATATCTATTTTTTAAAAGATTACTCATTATTGAAAAGTTTTAACGAACCTTTTCCATCTATTTAGTTCTTTTTCTTTTTCTGATATCCCCTCCATTTTTTATCCTTAAACTCCGATGGCCTCTTTTAATTTTATTTTAAAGTGATTAAAATGATATTAGACTATTGACAAAATTTTTTTAGTTTAGTCTAATTCGACTTAATTTAGTATAGGTATATTTATGAAAATGTCAACAATAAGACACATCTAAAAATCACTTAATAAGCATAAAATCCACTCATTTTTGATGTGAACCCCTAAACACGAGCCACAATATTTATTGTAACTATGCGGCCTGTAGCCTATAGTCAATAAGTGAAAATCCGTTTATTCTTTTCTTTTTGCGTGGGTGTATTCCGATAATCATGCGACATTTGAATTCTCCTTTATTGATGATTGGTCACTTCAATATAAAATGAATTCAGTGTCGTTTTTTACTTAGACGAATGAGTGTCCAAGTTCATTATAAAATCCGCCCTATATTATCATCCTTAACACCCTAAATTTTTTAAAAGCCCAAAGAAGTTTTCCCTATTACATCTGGTTCATCTGGATTTAGACAGGGGAAACGCCTTTTCATAACTTTAACCAAACTCTTATTAAAATCAAAGCGGTAGGGATTGTTTACTGAATTTGAAAACGTTATACTTTTCTAAGAACAACCATGAGGAGTGAAAGCATGAAGAAATTATTATTAATTAATACCGGTGGCACGATTGCCATGTCTGAAGACCAAACCAGTGGTAAGGTATCTCCCTCATCTGAAAACCCAATTATTACCCAATCTTCTTTCTTTAACCAATTCGCTGATATCACTGTGGAAGATTTAATGAATATTCCTTCACCGCATATGAACGAAGAATTGATGCTCAATCTTAGCAATTATATTCAATCGATATCGGATCAATATGATGGCATTGTTGTCACCCACGGAACAGATACTCTGGAAGAGACAGCCTATTTCTTAGAACTAACCCTTGATATCCCCATTCCAGTCGTTTTAACGGGAGCCATGCGCTCAAGTAACGAAATTGGATCTGACGGTTTAGCCAATCTCCGCTCTTCCATCTTTGTAGCCCGTGATGAGAAGTCCCGCGGCAAAGGGGTATTAGTGGTGATGAATGAAGAAATCCATACCGCTACTTATGTGACCAAAACCCATACCACTAATGTTGCAACCTTCCAGACACCTACCTTTGGACCGATTGGATTAATTTCTAAAAACCAGGTCATTTATTTCCAAGAATCACTGCACCGTGAATATTATAAAGTTAATTCAATTAGTAAAAAAGTTGTCTTAATTAAAACTTACGCCAGCATGGGGCCCGAACTCTTTCAAACAGTCCTAGATAATAATTTTGATGGCTTAGTTATTGAAGGATTAGGCGCTGGTAATATTCCACCCGAGACACTTCCACCCATTCAACAACTGTTAGAAAAAAACATTCCTATTGTGATGGTTTCTCGAGCCTTTAACGGAGTCACTGAAGATGTCTATGACTATGTAGGCGGTGGTAAACAATTGAAACAAATGGGGATCATATTTGCGCAAGGACTTTCTGGCGTAAAAGCACGACTTAAATTATCAGCGATTTTGAACGCGGAGATAGAAGGAGAAATTGCTTCAGCCTTCCATCTATAAGCTTAATACAAAGACGACCTCCCATTGATTCGTTAATCAATGGGAGGTCTTAATTTATTGGCTTAAATCCTTAAGAGTCTGCCGTCACATCCTGATATTTTTCAGGATCCTTAGCTAGCTTGTGGGTCACATAGGTGCAAGTGGAAGTAATCTTTCTTCCTTCCCTCCGGGCTTTATCGACCATTGCATTGAACAACTCGCCAGCTAGCCCCCTACCCTGGTTGGTAGGGTGAGTAAAAGTATGAGTGACCCAGATTTTATCGCCTTCGGTTAATTCATAAACCATCTGTGCCAGTGTATTTTCTTGTTCATCTACTGCAACCAACCTTCTCGAATCATCCACGATTTTCATCGAAACCCTCTTTTCTAAACCTATTTTTTAACTGAAAGTCACTTAAAACCATTATAAACAAAATGTAAGCGTTTGTAATCTTAAACAACTCAATTTAACCTACTTTTAATATAGGAGAAATATAAGTATTGCTCGCTCTTAAAAGAAGCTCTAGGATGTTGGTCAATAAATAATTAAGCGGTAAAATCAAAGGAAGTTCCCAATCCTTGTGCTAAGGCCCTTTGATAGACTTCGTGAGCGACAGCTACATCCGTGGCACCGATTCCAATTGGAATACAGATGATGCGCTGATTTTTTGGATCAATCTTTTCACTCGGACTCTCAGAAAGTTCAGCCAAAGTAGCTGTGATATCTTCTTCTAAAATTTGACCTGACTGATAGAGAGGTTTCAAGATTCCACGATTAAGAGCTTGACTGACGTGGTCGACCACAATAGCATCTGCTTGGTGGATCAATTCGTATTCAATTTCTTGGTAGGATCCCATTGGGAAAACGATAGTTCCTTTTTGTACCCACTCTTCTTTTATTAAAGCAACCTTAGAAGGAGTTAGGGTAAAGACCGCGTCTACTTGACAAGCCTCTTGACCGTCTTCACAGATTTTAATGGCGCCTTGGACATATTTTTGCATATCCTCTTTAAACTCTTCGGCTGTATCGTGGTGGATATTCCAAACCCTTAATTCTACTATCTCAAAAACAGTTGAAATGGCATGAGTAACCTGTCTAGCTTGTTGACCAGCGCCGAAGATACCCATTTTAACCTTAGGCTTATTAAGCATATATTTTAAAGCTACAGCTGCTTGCGCTCCGGTTCGCATATTCGAAATCCGTGTCCCATCTAATACTGAAATAAAATTACCCATTCTAGCATCGACTAGCATGATCATCGCATTAATAAAGGGTAAACCCGCTTTAGCTCGTTCTCCTGCAAAACCTCCCACAAATTTTTGACCTGCTACTTTTAGAGAACCTAAATAAGCTGGCATGGCGTTAAGAAAGGCTTCATGAAAAGGCCAGCCTCCCGTTTCCCCCATATCCAAAGTTACCTTACCTGGATTAACCACTTGACCAGCCGCAAATTCTTTAAAAACATTGTCAATAATTTCAACGGTATCTTCCATGGTAATTAAATGCTCAATTGTGGAATCATTGATCAGTAAACTTGATTGATCCATTAAATCACCCCTTTATGATTATTGTATCATGACACTTTTCTTTTTTCGATGCTTTGAATAAATGCTTTAACGCTAGCTTGAGTTTGTTTGGTTTTCGCTTGATAAGCCATAGGTTCGTCCTTTCGTAATTAATTATTTAACAATTATTATACTTTACTCATAGTACTCGACCAATTGATTGACTCTCCTTGCCTTTTAAAGCAATAGGTTCTAAAATATAAAAAAGAAGGAGGGTGGTTGAATGCGTATTTTCTATAAGAAAGTTTTTAAATTAGCACGTTTAGCTGGGAAGATTCTTTTAGAATCCAATGCCGAGGAACACCGTGTTGAAGACACGACTTTGAGAATCCTTCAAACAACTGGCCTTGACTCCCCTTCTAGCTATTCCAACACCACCGGTCTTTTTTTATCGCTAACAGATACAGACTTGGCAGAATATAGTTTTTCTGGTATTGTCCGCATAAATCAGCGACAAAACAATATCCAACACATCGCTAAAGTAAATGATATTTCTAGATCCTATGTTTCTGGCGCAATATCTGTTGATCAAGCCTATGAAGCTATGAAAAATATCAAGGATGATAAGTATGGCTTTTTAATTAAATACATTAACCTCATCCTGATGGTCCTCTTTGTCATTCTCTTTGGCGGAACTAATATCGATATGTTGGTCGCTTTTCTAATTGCTTGTCTCATACTAGCTTTAGAATATTGGCGCAAAACAACTTTTCTCACTGACTTTTTCTTTAATATCTTATCCATCGCTCTAGGATCTTTAGCCGTAAAATGGATTGATGCTAGTTTCCCTTCAACCATTCATCCAGGCATTATTTTAGGAGCTATGATCATGCCAAATTATCCAGTAACTTCAACGACCAATGCCATGCGCGATATTCTTAAAGGGAACAATCTTGCTGGTATAATCAAGGGCATTGATGCAATAATGGTCATCATTTCTCTGACTATTGGGTATACCCTAGGAATTCTTCTTAGTCAAATACTCCTGCCCTTCCTAAGCTAAAAACCGATAGCCAAAAACTGATTTTTAATTGGATTTAAAAAGCATTAATTTAATTAGATAAAGCAATAAAATATGTCCCGGATAGGCCCAATAGTGAAAGGCTTGTTGAACCCTACCACGCTTACCATTATAAAAAAGAATAAATAGACTGCTTAGAAAGACAGTGGGCATGAAATACTCAAAAGCAAAGGCTGGCAGAACGGCTAGCGCCTCTCTTAATCGTTTACCATAAGCAAAATAAAAAATTAAAGCAGCTAATAAACCAAATAAGTCATAATCTGCCATAGTTAAATATGCTAAGCCAAAGCATAAGCCGACACTCACTAAACGCATCAACCAACGATCTTTAAAATAATCCAGACTTACAAAAAGCATTAAGGCAATCAATAATTCTATGAAAACATTTTGATGGTTCCAATAAAAGACTTGATCAGCAAAGGCTAAATCAAAAGGTATTTCCGATATCACTGCTAAAAACCCCAAACGCATAAAATAACGCTTCAAATTTTTAGTATGATGATAACCTTCTAATAATAGATAAAGATAGATTGGAAAAGCTAAGCGCCCAATATTTCGCATAATTTCATAAACGCTTACCATCTGGCTTAAGAATTCATAGCTGTAATCACTCTGATGTCTAAAGATGCCCATTTCGATCAGAACAACAGCTGTATGGTCAATGATCATAAAAATTAAAGCCAACCACTTTAAATGGCCAGCTGTTAAAAAGCCTTTAAAGTTCTTCATTTTATTGTCACCCACTCATCAAATTTATTTTTAAAATTATTCTTATTATATAGAGAAAACGCTTTTAAAACAATAAAAAAACAGACAGCTAGGGGCAATGATGCTATGCCTAGCTGTCTGTTTTCATTTATTTATCCGATTCTTTTTCTAATTTAAAGCTTTCTTCATTTTCTGAATTATTGGTAAGCTTACCGTCTAACTCGTCCTTAATAATTTGTTGATTCTTATTAAAGGACTCTTCAGTAATTTGATCATAATAGATGCCGTCTAACATAAAGCCTTCACCTTCAAATTGATTAAAGGTTAGCGTTGGACGCATATCTAAGTGTGAAATTACTAGCTTACCCAAATCAAACATATTGAGATTCATCCCCACATATTTGTTAATAGCCGTCGTCATATCTATTACTTCTTTAATACCTCTGCTTTTATTTAAAGCAGATTGGGCAATACCAACTACCACTTGACGTTGACGCTTTTGACGAGCATAGTCGCCACCAGAATTGTAGCGTTCTCTAACGTAAGCAAGCGCCATCTCACCATCTAAATGTAGTTCTTGACCTTCAGTAAAACTATAACCGCTGATTTCAAAAGAAGTTGGTGGAACAACATCAATTCCTCCTACAGAATCAACTACATCAGCTAAGCCTTTCATATCAACGGTAATATAGTATGGAATTTCAATATCTAACCAGTTTTCGACTGTTTCAACTGACAATTCTGGTCCCCCAAAGGCATAAGCGTGATTGATTTTATCCATTCCTCTATCAGGAATATCAACATAGGAGTCACGAGGAATAGAGGTAATGACAATATTTTCTTCCTTAGGATTTATCGTAGCAACCATCATAACATCTGAACGCCCAACTTCTGTTCGACCTAAATCGCCCGTATCAATCCCTAAAAGTAAGACTGAGAATGGCTTATTAATATCCATAGCATGGGTAGTCACAGTAGTTGTGAATAATGATGTCATGAATAAAGCAAAGACAGTAATATATTTAATTAGTTTTTTGGACATTGTTCCATCTTCCTTTCTATAATAGCATAGTTATTATAAGTTATTTACGAGGCGATTTCTAGAAATTCACAAAAAATACTAACTTATCACTAATCACTTTAAAAACTTTGAGGCTATTTAAGAATTGACATGGCTTGAGAATATCAGATAAAAGCCGTATGATAAAATGGATTACAAACAAAGGAGATTGTCTATGAAAGTTAGAAAAGCCGTCATCCCCGCAGCAGGGCTTGGAACTAGGTTTCTTCCTGCAACAAAGGCCATGCCTAAAGAAATGCTTCCTATCATTAATAAACCGACTATTCAGTTTATTGTGGAAGAAGCCCTTCAATCAGGTATCGAGGATATCTTAATTGTGACCGGACGGTCTAAGCGGCCCATTGAAGACCATTTTGATGCCAATGAGGAGTTAGAAGCCGTCTTAGAAGCTAAAGGTAAAGAAGAATTACTAACCACTGTCAAAGATCTTAATAAGATTAACCTCTTCTTTAAACGTCAATCTTATCCAAAGGGCCTGGGCCACGCTGTTTTACAAGCCAAGAATTTTGTAGGAGATGAACCTTTTGTCGTCATGTTAGGCGATGACTTAATGACCGATACGGTTCCCTTGACCAAACAATTAATCGATAATTATAAAGATACCCATGCCTCTACTCTAGCAGTCATGTCAATCCCACCTCAAGATACCTCCAAATACGGTGTCATTGATCCGGAGCGCCAATACAAAAAAGGTATTTATAATGTGAGACGGTTTGTCGAAAAGCCAGCACCCGAAGTCGCACCGTCCAATTTAGCTATCATCGGCCGCTACCTATTAACACCAGAAATCTTTTCACTATTAGAAACACAAACAGCTGGGGCTGGTAACGAAATTCAATTAACTGATGCCATCGATCGCTTGAATAAAATCCAACGCGTCTTCGCCCTGGAGTTTAATGGACATCGTTATGATGTAGGAAATAAATTCGGTTATATGAAGACAGTAATAGAATATGGTCTCAGTCTTCCGGATTTACGCGATGACTTAATTAAATTTATCAAGTCCACTGTTGATGAGCGCTTATAGGAGGTTATTATGACTAAGGTTCAAGTTAAAAAAGCTGTTATTCCAGCCGCTGGTCTAGGCACGCGCTTTTTGCCAGCCACCAAGGCAATTGCCAAAGAAATCTTACCTATTATCGATAAGCCGGCCATTCAATTCATTGTTGAAGAGGCTATTGCGGCTGGGATTGAAGATATTTTAATTATTACTGGTAAAGGAAAACAAGAAATAGAAGATCATTTTGATGCCAACTTTACCCTCGAACAAAATTTAAAAGCCAAAGGGAAGGAGAAACTCCTTAAACTAGCCACTGAAACATCTAACTTAAATATTCATTATACCAGACAACACCATCCAAGAGGACTGGGTGATGCAGTTCGTCACGCCAAGGCCTTTATCGGCAATGATCCCTTCTTACTACTCTTAGGAGATGATATTATAAGGGGAGAAAATCTTTCCAAACAGATTATTGATCTCTATGCGGAAAAAAGACAAACAGTAATTGCCGGGGTTCGTGTCGATCCTGATAAGACCAAAAATTATGGTATCTTAGCTATTGAAAAAACAGCTACCCCTCACGTCTTTCAAGTCCTCGATATGATAGAAAAACCACAAGATCAACCGTCTTCAAATATGGCTGCAGCGGGGCGTTATATCCTAGAACCGACAATCTTTTCCATCCTAGACCAACTTGAAGTTGGAGCAACAGGTGAAGTGGAATTGACTGACGCCTTAATTGAATTACAAAAAACCCATCCCCTATTAGCTTACGAATATCAAGGCGAATGGTTTGAAGTAGGAGATGCTAAAGGGATGCTCAAAGCTTCTATTATATTCGCCATCGATCATCCTGAAGTTAAAGAGGAATTTATCCCTTATCTTAAAAATTTAGCTGAAAAGTTTGCGAATGAATAGTTATAAAAGCAGTGTCAATTTATGACTCTGCTTTTTATTTTAGAAATTATAAAGGCTATGGAGGTCGATAATAAATAAGAAATTTCAGAAAACACAAATAAAAATAAAATTTTTTTCTAATATTCGTGTTTTTATATTGTATAATATTGCACCACTTAAATAATAATTTATGCCGTTTTATGTAAGCGAATAAAAAACGATTGTATCCCCTATGCTATCAATAAATAACTCCATAATTATTAAAAAACTTTAACAAGTTAACTTAAAGGTTAAACAGCTATAAAAGCCAAAGCACTACGATTTCTTTTGAAAGTCATAAAAATTATGCTATAGTGGATATAAGTGCTAAAATTTTACTTTTTTTCTTAGAAAAATAGTTTAACTGTTTAATAAGTGTAAAATCAGCATTAAAACTTATGAAAGAAGGAATCTGAATGGAAGATACACCGATTGTTCGTTTTCTCGGCCTATCTTTTAACTTCAACACCTTGATAGCCACCCTGGTCGTGGTAGCCATCATCACGGTGTTGTGCTTATTAGTTAGCCGCAGATTATCAGCCAATCATCCTTCCAAATTCCAAGTTTTGATGGAAATCATCATTGAATTTGTTGAAGGCATCTGTGACTCAACCCTCGGCCAGCACCAAAGTGTTTATGTCAATCTAGGGTTGACCTTTTTCTTGTTCGTTTTTGTGTCAAACTTAATTGGACTCCCCTTTTTAATTGTGACAGAGCATGAATCATTTTGGCGAAGCCCAACGGCTGATCCTATCGTAACCATTTCCCTAGCAATTATTGCTATTTTATCAGGTCACATTTTAGGGATTAAAAAGAATGGTTTAGGAGGTCACTTTAAAAACTTTTACGCTCGCCCAAATATTTTAAAATTACCTTTACAATTGGTTGAGGAAACAATCAATACAACCACCTTGGCCTTACGTTTGTTTGGTAATATTTTTGCCGGGGAAGTTTTAGTCGGACTGATTGCTAAATTCGCTATGGTCTTCATTCCATTTACTTGGGTAATTGCCATTCCCTTACAATTTGTCTGGCAAGGCTTCTCTGTCTTTATTGGTGCTATCCAAGCTTATATTTTTACCACTTTAACTATGGTTTATTTATCACACAAAATTAATCACTAATCCAAATACAAAGGAGATTTAAATATGACTGAATTAGCTGCTGCACTTGCTGTCGGAATCGCTGCCCTAGGTGCGTCAATTGGTAACGGAATGGTTATTTCTAAAACCATCGAATCCATTTCACGTCAACCCGAATTAGACTCACAATTAAGAGCTTTAATGTTCCTAGGTGTTGGTCTGATTGAGGCTGTTCCGATTATCGCTGTTGTTATTTCCTTTATCTTAATCTTTAGCTAACCATCAACTATTTAAGGAGTGTCAATATTGGACTTTACTATTATTCTGGGCGAAGCCCTTTTAACGCTTGCATCCTTTTTGATTTTACTCTTTGTCATCCATAAATTCGCATGGAAACCCTTCAACCAAATGCTAGAAACGCGTCAGAAGAAAATTACTGACGATTGGCAAGCGGCTGAAGAAGCTAAGAATAAGAACAAGGAAGCCCTATCACAAATTGATGCACAACTAAAATCAGCTCACTTAGAAGCTGAAAAAATTATTCGTCAAGCACAAATTGATGCCAATCATCTGCGCGACAAGATGATTGAAGAAACACGTCAAGAACAAAGCAAAATGCTGCAAATGACGCAAGAAGACTTAAAACTACAAAGACAAAACTTTGCCGAAAACATGCAAGAATCATTAGTCCATATGGCAGTTGCCATGGCAGGCAAGGTCATTCGTCGTGAAATTTCAGAAGATGACCACCGTCAAATGATTCAAGAATTTATCACTCGATTGGAGGAGCTCGATGAACAACGGTAGACTTCACAAACAAGAAGACTTAGCAGAGCTCGCCCTAAAATCAGGACGACAGGTCACCTATGAAGATGACCTGCTCTTCGAACTGCTAGACATTGAAATTAATGATGAAGAAGAAGGTCAAGAAATCTTAAAAGAGTTAACTGGAGAGCGACTCTTTTTATCTTCAGCGATCCCCTTAACCAAAGCAGAAAAGCTTAAAATTGCCCGTGAATTCATGCGCATTACTGGCTTTTCTATTCGTTCTTTTACCACTATTATTAACCCAGACTTAATTATTGGTGTCCGCTTACAAAGCGAACGCTTCTATTATGAGCTTTCTGGCGGACAGATCTTGCAAACTATGCAAAATGAAATTAATATTCCGGAAAGTGAAGAGGTGATTTCTTCATGAGCACAAACGAAAAGTTTACAAAAGATGTTTTAAAACAAATCCACGACTTTGAAATTGATAAGAAGTTAGAAGAAATCGGAACCGTTTCTTATGTCGGCGACGGTATCGCCTTTTCTGAAGGATTAGACAACGCCATGTATGGTGAGATGGTTGAGTTCAATGATGGAACCATCGGCATGGTACAAAACCTTGAAAACGACCAAGTCGGAGTAATTATTTTTGGCTCCTACCATCAAATCCATGAAGGCGATATTATTCGTCGAATGAACCATACCATGGAAGTTCCCGTTGGTAAGGCCCTGCTTGGACGAGTGGTAGACGCCTTGGGACGTCCCATAGATGATAAAGGACCTATTTTAACCAACAAAACACGACCCGTCGAACAAGAAGCTCCAGGCATCATGGAAAGACAGTCGGTTAAAAAGCCTTTAGAAACAGGTATTAAGGCCATTGACTCCCTAGTTCCCATCGGAAGAGGTCAAAGGGAATTAATTATTGGAGACCGTAAAACTGGTAAAACTTCACTCGCCATCGATGCCGTCTTAAATCAAAAAGGCAAAGATGTTATTTGTATCTATGTAGCGATTGGACAAAAGGAATCAACGGTAAAAAACATTGTCAATACTCTGACCAACCGTGGTGCAATGGATTACACTATAGTAATGACTGCTTCTGCTTCCAAGCCTGCTCCTCTTTTATACATCGCTCCCTATGCGGCAACTGCTATGGCTGAGGAGTTTATGTACGAAGGAAAGCACGTCTTAATTATATATGACGATTTATCCAAACAAGCAGCAGCTTATCGTGAAATGTCCCTCTTGCTCAAACGACCACCTGGGCGTGAAGCCTATCCTGGGGATATTTTTTATCTACACTCACGTCTTTTAGAACGTTCAGCTAAATTATCGGATGAATTAGGCGGTGGTTCGATCACTTCTTTACCGATTGTTGAAACGCAAGCAGGTGATATCTCAGCTTATATCCCAACCAACGTTATTTCCATTACAGACGGACAGATCTTCTTACAAAGTGATCTCTTCTTCTCTGGCGTTCGACCAGCCATTAATGCCGGACTATCGGTTTCACGGGTTGGGGGATCTGCGCAATTAAAAGCCATGAAACAAGTATCAGGAACCTTACGTTTAGACCTAGCTTCCTATCGCGAATTAGAAGCCTTTACTTCCTTTGGATCAGACATCGATGAAATGACTGCCCGCCAATTAAGACGTGGCGAGCGCATCGTGGAAGTTTTAAAGCAAGGCCTTCACAAACCTATGCGCTCTGGCGTTCAAATCATCGTCTTTTACGCTTTAGGTAATGGTTACTTTGATAAGGTATCCGTTAATTTAATTCACCAATTAGAAGAAGTAATTGCTAATGAATTTACTACCTATCATGCCGGGCTTTTACGACAATTAGAAGATAACCAACCCCTACCAACTGAAATCGAATTAAATGGTATTTTAGACAAAGTTGTTGATAATTTTATCCTTGTTCATTCTGAAGGATCTAAAACAGGAAGTGATAAGTAATGCCGTCTTTAAACGAAATCAAACGACATATCGCTTCTACTGAAAAAACAAAAAAAATAACTAATGCTATGCAGATGGTCTCAAGAAATAAAGTCAACCATTTATTGGATATGACTCAATCTTATCAAGTCTATATTGATCATTTAAGAGAAACCATAGTGCAACTGCACTATACCTTAAAAGTCACCCCTCCTAACTTTTCCAAACCAGAAATTCGCTCTTTAATCACTCCCCGGAAAGTGAACAAAATTGGTATTTTTCTTATCTCAACTGATAAGGGCTTAGCAGGTTCCTATAATGTTAACTTAATTAAGGGGCTGGATGAGTGGATTGAAGAACAAAACTTTGATGAAGAACAAGAATTAGTTTTTTATACCCTAGGACGGACAGGTGAAAGATATTGCCGCGAACGGGGCTACAAAATTGCTCGCTCTTACTATCCGCTGTCTGACCAGCCGGGCTTTCAAGAAGCTCACTACTTCATCAGACAACTACGTTCAGCCTATGTGGAGAAAGAATGTGATGAGCTTTATTTAGCTTACAATCACTATGGAGTAGGTTCCGGTACGAATTCAAAATTTGGAGTCGATAACTTATTACCGGTAGTTTCTTTAAACCGCCGTATGGAACTTGATCCATCTTTTGATAAAAAAGAATTAATTTCGGAAGTCTTTTTAATCGAGCCCTCAATGGAAGCAGTATTAGAAGGCTTAGTTCCTCAATATATCGAATCTTTTGTCTACGGTGCCCTCTTACAGGCCAAAACAGCTGAACATTTCTCACGTATGATTGCCATGCAATCGGCCACTGAAAATGCTAAAGAAATCATTGAAGACTTGCAGTTGCGCTATAATCGCGCCCGACAAGTTAAAGTAACCAATGAAATTATCGAAATTGTTGCAGGTGCTCAAGCCCAACATAAAGAAAGAAGGAAATAAGTATGCGAATCGGACATATCAAACAAGTAATCGGACCGGTCGTGGATGTTTCCTTTCCTTTAGAATACGGAACACCAGAAATCCATCATGCCCTGGTTGTAACCGACCTTGAGGAAGTAAATGAAACATCCGACTTAAAGACGATTCTCCAACACCGAAAAGTGGTACTCGAAGTCGCTATTGATATTGGGCATGACACCGTACGTACCATTGCCATGGAAGCAACCGAAGGTTTATCACGGGGCATGGCTGTTGTCGATTTAGGTGAAGCCATTAAAGTACCCGTGGGTGAAGCTACATTGGGACGCGTATTCAATGTTTTAGGAGATACAGTCGATAATGGACCTGAACTCTTCCCAGATGTAGTCAAACATTCCATTCATGCCGATGCGCCTGAATATAGCGAACTGGCTTCAAACTTCGAAATCTTAGAAACAGGAATAAAGGTCATTGACTTATTAGCTCCCTACCTCAAGGGTGGAAAAATTGGTCTTTTTGGAGGAGCCGGTGTCGGTAAGACGGTATTAATTCAAGAATTAATTCATAACATTACCCAAGAACACGGTGGCCTTTCGGTCTTCACTGGAGTTGGTGAAAGAACGCGTGAAGGAAACGACCTCGTCCATGAAATGCGCGACTCTGGCGTTTCTAAAAATACAGCCATGGTTTTTGGCCAAATGAATGAACCCCCTGGAGCTAGAATGCGGGTAGCTTTGTCTGGTTTAACCATGGCAGAGTATTTTCGTGATGTAAAGCATCAAGATGTCTTGCTCTTTATTGATAACATCTACCGTTTTACTCAAGCAGGTTCTGAAGTTTCGGCTCTACTTGGAAGGATGCCTTCAGCAGTAGGTTATCAACCTACCTTAGCTTCTGAAATGGGAGCCATGCAAGAGAGAATCACTTCCACCAAGGCAGGATCGATTACATCCATACAAGCAGTATATGTACCAGCCGATGACTATACAGATCCAGCGCCAGCGACTACCTTCTCTCACTTAGATGCAACCACTAACTTAGAGCGTAAATTAACTGAGCAGGGTATCTACCCAGCAGTTGATCCACTCGCCTCCTCTTCTTCAGCCTTATCTGAAGATGTTGTTGGCGAACGACACTATCGGGTAGCTCGTGGCGTTCAACAAACTTTGCAAGGCTATCAAGACCTCAAAGATATCATCGCCATCTTGGGTGTAGATGAGTTGAGTGAAGTTGAAAAACTAACCGTTAAAAGAGCCCGACGTATTCAGCTCTTCCTATCACAAAACTTCCACGTAGCAGAAGCCTTTACTGGTATTCCAGGTTCATACGTAACCGTACAAGAAACAATTGACGGCTTCGAAGGTATTCTAAATGGTGATTACGATAATCTGCCTGAAGAAGCTTTCCGTAACGTAGGAAATATCGATCAAGCCATTGAAAAAGCTAAGAAAATGGGAGTGGATTTGGATGACGCAAACGCTTAAAAATCTACAAGTTCAGATTATCTCTCCTAATGGCGTAGTCTATACCAAACGTGCCCGCAAATGTCATGTGCAAACCATTGATGGTGGTATCACCATTCTACCCAATCATATTGCCATGATGACCGTCTTAGACATCTCAACTGTTATCGTAGCACCTCTAGTCGAAGGCAAACCGGATGACTATATCGCTATTAACGGTGGACTATTGGAAATTCGGGACAACGAACTTAATATTATTGCCAACATGGCCGTTCGAGCCCTAGATATTGATGACGCCCAGACTAAAATGGAGTTGTCCATGGCTGAAGATAAGCTGAAACAAGCAGAAATCAATCAAGATATTCGCGCTTATCATTCAGCTGAAATTGAATTACGAAAAGCACTCAACCAATTGGATGCTTTTAAACATCAACATAATCAATAAAAAGAAACCTTCCGTTTTCAAATTAACGGAAGGTTTTATATTTATCTTAATTATTGCCAAAAACGTCGCGACTATAGACTTTTTCTTTTACAGCTGCTAATTGATCTGCAAGGCGATTAGCAAGAATAATATCAGCCTTTTGACAAAAGACTTCAAAATCAGCTACAACTTCTTCGCCATCAAATTGCTTTTCTTCAAGTGTCGGTTCATAGATAATTATCTCTTTGCCTTCTGCTCGCAGCTGTTTAATAATATCAAGAATAGCAGATTGACGGAAATTATCCGAATTGGATTTCATGGTCAAGCGGTAAATACCGATTACTTGCGCTTGATGTTTTAAAACTTGTGAAGCAATGTGTTCTTTACGGGTTGCATTCGAATCCACAATCGCTTGAATTAAGTTGTTTGGAACGTCTTGATAATTAGCCAGCAATTGCTTGGTATCCTTAGGCAGGCAATAGCCACCATACCCAAATGACGGATTATTGTAGTGATCACCAATTCTAGGGTCAAGCCCTACTCCTTGGATAATGTGCTGACTG
Source organism: Facklamia sp. P13064 (assembly GCF_050409425.1). Lineage (NCBI taxonomy): Bacteria > Bacillati > Bacillota > Bacilli > Lactobacillales > Aerococcaceae > Facklamia > Facklamia sp. P13064. The sequence continues at coordinate 19,904 of NZ_JBNUPM010000001.1, forward strand.
TTTAAGCCACGTACTTCAGCATAGGTGTCCAATTCATTAAAATATGAAATCCTTAAAGCCAAATAAGTATTGGAGAAGAGTTTTACTGCTTCTGCTTCAGTTGAAGGCATGGTTAAGATAGACACTTCTTCATCCAAGCAAGCCTCAGCAAATAATTCAGCTACTGTCTGACTATGAACAGATTCATTGCCGACAATAATACGAGAAGGATGCAAGTTGTCGTAAAGCGCCTTACCTTCTCTCAAAAATTCTGGTGAGAAGATAATATCCATACCATATTGTTGACGGATTTCCTCAGTATAGCCGACAGGAATGGTTGATTTAATCACAACTACTGCCTGAGGGGCATATTCTTTAACTTTATCGAGCGCCTCTTCGACAGCTGAAGTGTCAAAGTGATTATTAGCGTCATCATAATTAGTTGGCGTAGCAATAATCACTAATTCTGCTCCACTATAAGCATAGCTAGGATCATCGGTGGCTTCTAAATTTAAAGAATGATTGGCTAGGTAATCTTCCATTTCAGCGTCCACAATAGGTGCAATTTTTTGATTGATTAAATCGACCCTTTCTTTAACAATTTCCATCGCTTTCACTTCATTATATTGAGCCAAAAGAATCGCATTTGAAAGCCCGACATAACCCATTCCTGCAACTGTTATTTTCATGACGCCACCTTATCTTTCGTTATTTTAATTCTATTATACAAAAGTTCACTCTAAGTTAAAACTAAATATCCCGTGAAGATTCAAGCAAGTGTTTCACACAAGCTTCTGCTTGCTTATAGGTCAGCTTGGTATTATTGTTACCAAATTGAGTAGAGAAAATCCAATGACCTGTTAGATATAAATGCTCCAATCGGCCAAATCTTTGACTAAGAACTTGAGTATGCGGCCAATCAACAAGAATACCACCCAATGGATTTGCTTGGATAATTCCTTCTTGATACATTTGATTAATTAAAGGATCATGTTGAGCGGCTGTCTCTAAGTTTTGATCAAAGCCGGTTGCATTGATTAAATAGCCGCTTTGATAGCGTAAGCCTTTTTGAGTGACAACGGTAAATCCTTGGGCATTCACTTCCACAGCTTTCATACCAGAAACAATCCGAATACGTCCATCTTTCAAACCTTGTAAAATAAACGCAATACTTTCAGCCGGTGTTTGACTTCTAAAATGTTCGAAAAGTCCCATAAAATCTTTAAAGAAGCGTATGCGATCTTGGGATGATAAGGCCATATTCAAGGCTGGTAGAAAGGCAGTCAACTTGCGACCATATAATTGTAAGATACTTAATCGACGGTTTTGTTGGTGGATAGCCATTAAACCTTCCCCAATGGATCCTTGACTGTATCTTTCGACTAAAGATTTCCAATCTACCCCATTGGCTTCCATATCCTCTTCAAATTGATGAAATATAGCTTCTAAAGGGATTGTTTGACCATCAGATTGGGCCAACTGCTTATCAATCCAATCTGCATTTAAGTTAAAAACCAAGTCTTCGGCATAGCGTTCAAACTTCGGTGTCGAAAAGGGCTGGTCTAAAATATAAAAAGTCACCGGATGATCAATGGTAATTGGATAGTGATCTTGTAAATAACGCATAATATCAATCCCAGTTAATCCGGATCCAATGATTCCAATTCCTTTTTGATAGTCCAAATCACTTAGAAGCTGTTCAACTGGATAAGGATGGTGAATATAGCCTTCTTGTCCCAAAAGATTATAATAATCGGCATAAGGTGGATGACCTACTGTCATTAAGACAGAATCATAAGGTCCATATTGCTTACCTTGCGCGTCATATAGATAATAAGACTTGGGGGATTTAATTTTCAGTTGATGAATACGCTGATGAACTACATGAATGATTTCGTCTTCAAAGTATGGACTAAAATAATCTTGGATATACTCACCAAAAATAGGTCTGGGTGAAAAAATATCCCTGCGAGCATATTCGGGATAATGATCTTGTAACCACCTTAGATAGTGGTCAGCGTCTTGCCATTCAAAGCCTAAATCACCGACATAGGAGTTCATTAATAATTGGTTAGAATCAGGCTCATAAGGGGAGCCTACTCCCAATTGTTTACGGTCTTCAAAAACATCCACATGATTTATCAGACCTTGGTGATTTTCTTCAAGGATTGTTTTAACGGCAGCCGCTCCAGCAACCCCTGCTCCAATAATTGCTACTTTCATAATGACCTCCATTATCTTTTTCTCAACTTCCATTATAACGAATTTGAATTCGCTTTACACTAGGAGAAAAACAAATGAAAAAAGGCCTTATTAAAAGGCCTCGTTCTCTAGCTTGCCGTTTCAATTGTTAATTGAATTTCAGGATCAATTGTTTTCAGCATATCTGTTAGCAATTTTTCAATTTGGCTTTGTGAATAATTCTGTGCTTCCTTTAATAATCCCTTAGATAAAGCTTGCTTCTCCATTTCTTTTTTTAGGTCTGATTGAAGACTCACAACATCATCCACCTTAATTGGATTAAATAGCGAACCTTCTTCATCAATGATTTCGATTGAATCATCTTCTACTTCATGCGCTAAAATTTTCGCTTGTGGGACTTTAACCACTAGGTTTTCTTCATTAGAAATGACGTCAATCTTTCCTAACTCTACCCCTGTATGAATGATACCGGAATAGGTCATCATAAACTCTGATTCAGTAAAGGGAATTTCCCAAGACTTTATCGTTTTATGCTTTTCAAATTTTCCCATATTAGTGTAGTGATATTTCATAGTGGTTAATTCCTGTGAATCTTCTAAACGATTTTTGATTAATACTAATTCTTGATCCGTTACTTGATTAGATATGGAGTGAACAAAATGATTGAATCCGTACCAACCTATCCAAGCTACAAAAAAAAGGATGCCTACTAGTAGAAAGAAATAATTCAAGAATGTTTTAAGCGCTTGTTTCATCTATTCACCTCTTTTAAAGTTTGCCTATTTACTATCATAGCATAATCCATTCAGATAGTATCCGTCTTAAGGTGGAGAGAGGAAAAAAATGAGACTAATTCCATTAATCCGTTAGCTGAACAATTTGATAACGATAATCCCCCAAGTTGAATATTGCTTTCTTACTTGGATCGACTAAACAACTAAGCGGCAGCGCTAATTGCTGACGAAATTGCTCCATTTCTGCTCGATTATAACCGGGGCAAAGGGTATTGTTATTAACTTCCCAATGTCCTTTAACAGCAGAAGCGGGTATGTTTAAATCTTTCATGAGTTTACGCGTGAGCCAGTCTCTAGCTTTGATTTGTTGAGGCGAATAGTCTTCTTTGGCATTAGCTTCTACGGATAGATGGACACAGAAATGATTACAATTGGCTACCCCCCAAGTCATGCGTTCTAGGTCATAATTTTGGTAAATTCGTCCTTGACTATCGATATAAAAGTGATAGCCTCCACGATCCCATCCACGTTGCTTATGCCAAAAGACCTCGTGGTCTGAAATGTGACGATTTAAAGACCGTTTCACACCTGTATAGTGCCAGACAATGGTTGTGATAGCATCAAGAGTCCTGTCTTTTGCTTGTCCACCTAGAGCTTCTGACCGACGATCAATAATAAGAGGCTCATCCAATTGCTTATTTAATTCCTCCACCCTATTCACTGCTAGATTATAGCTCGTAAGATCATAGCAGTTGATAATTTCAATTAACTTATCACCATAATGGGGGTCACTGGCATAAATGCCTGTTAAAGCCCTGGCCTCTTCAAAGGAATCCTTTGCTTCGATTGCCGCTTTATAGGCCACATGCTGACGGTAAGGAGTAGAAGTGAAGAAAACAGCGTGGTCTTCAACGCCTTCTTCCAGACTCTTATAGGCGCGAAACTGTGAAACCACCATCTGGCCATTTGCTTCCAGTGAAGGATGGTCGACTACCTTACCCTGCCAGGGAGCAGATGCTTTAATACCAAAACCATTATTAGACTTTAGATAAAGTGGAGATCTCCCGCCATTTGACTCTAAGACAAATTGTGCCATCCGGGTCGCAACTGATATCGGACTTTGATATTTCTGAAAAAGTGGTGCTAAGCTAGCCATTCTTTGACTCATCCAAGCATCTTTTATCATATTAAGGCCCCCCAACCCTTAGGCGAGTTATCATTATGATGATAGTGATAAGAGGATATTTGTAAGATAGATCCTAAAAAGATAGTTAACAAATTAATCAGCCCCACCCATTGACCTCCTTGATTCAAGTGGTACAAGTCGGCCATTCCTTGTACAAAAACAGCCAAGGCTGGTAGAAAAATTAATACGAGCCATTTGCCTAAATCATAAAAACGATTAGATAACATTCTATCACCCTTTCTATTATTTTTATATCCATTGACGACTTTCTGCCGGCCACATAAAATAATCGTTTTGATCGACCTTTTGTTTAATCGTTTGTAGCTCTTGGTTAAACGCTTCTAGTTTGGCCTGCATCCAATCAATGCGTTCAATTAGATCATGCAAGGCAGTAATCAGGCCAATTAACTTAGAAATCAAGGTAATCACTGCAATAATCGCTCCAGCATAAGAACCCAAATCAATCAAATGCATGCACAATCTCCTTTTAGTAATAAGGAGCTGAGCAAACACTCAGCCCCTCTAAAATCATGCTTAACTAAGCTTCTTCATAGGCATAAACATCGGTAACGTTACGCTCAACATAGCGAGCGGCAACCGGAGTCACATACATATCTAAGCCCTGATCATCTTTGAATAAATCACAGTCAACTAGAGCCTGCATCACAGCTTCGGCAGTTTCTTTAGTAACTGAATCAGCTGGTTGATTAATCGTAATCTTACGCGTTTTACCCGCCGCATCTAAGAAAATCAATTCTAATACCATACTATCTTTCATCTTGCTTTCCCCTTTCCATCATTAAATAAAATTATAAGCATAAACAGCTTGAGCGGTATCGGTTGGATTAATGGTTAATTGATCGATTTGATCTTTAACCAACTGCACTTGATTGGGAGTAACCCCCTCAATCAAGCCTTGAATAGAGACATTAAAAGTCTTCTCCGTTGTCGGATTCATACCTTTAAGCGCTAAACGCCCTGATTTGTATTCTTTACTTTCCATTTTTCATTCCTCCTAGGTATTTATGTAAGCCGTACGATCTTACACCTTATACACACAATCAGATCATCAAAAACGGCAAGAAAAAGACAAGTTTTTAGATTTTTCTTTAAAGAGAGGACCGAGCTTAGCTGCAATACGCTTTTTATCATTGCGGAGGGTGCGCTCAGAAATGTTGCAGAGCTGGCAGATTTCACGATTGCGCCATTTTCCTTGTAAAATTAAATTGAAAATCTTACGCTCTCGTTCTTTTAGATGGTCTTTAACAGTTTGTTCCAATAAAAAGATTGATTCTTTTGAGCATTCTTCTCTCAGCTCTTCGATAAGATCTGATAAAATAACAGGATCTGTCGGGGTCACTTGATAAGTGGATTGGCGCAAACGATTGAGTAGAAACCATTTTAAACCCTTACCCGCATAAGCGATAAATTGATAGCGATGATCGATACAATTTAAGGGATCGCCTTCAAACTTTTGATAAAGCCTTATCAACTCTAACCGCATCTCTTGAAGATGGTCTTGATAATCGTTATGGTGGGTAGACAATTGGTAATGATGGAGCCAGTGATGGATGAGGGGGTCAAACATAATAATGACATTAGTTAATTCTTCAGATGATTTTTTCATTAGTCTTCCTCCTTGAATTTTGACATGAAAAAAACGGGCCGAAAGCTAAGGAATATCCTTACAATCTAGCCCGTCTAGCGGTTCTGCTTAATTCTTATTTTTATTTTTATTTTTATTTTTCTGAGTTACCTGCGCTTCTTGAATGGTTACACTATCGGATGGAAGAAATTGAATCTTGGTTTCAATTCCTTTGCTAACAATAACAACCGTTTTCTGTTTCAAATCGAGCTCACAGACTTTCTTGTTCCTCGAATTCCTTATTTCGAGCATCCGAATCCTCCTACTATATTCAATTGAGTCCATGTGATGACTCATAGTTTCTCATCACTTTATTCAAAACACAACTTATATGATAAATGGCTTATAACAAAACAAAATAGCAAATTAAAAGACAACTAAGCGATTCTTTTTCTTATAGCTATAGGTAGCAGGCTCCCCCTTCCTCAGATTTATTGTTAAATGTTGATCAACAATTTGAATTATACATATTTTTAAAGCCTTTGCAATACTCTTAAGTTTAAAATTTTTAATAATTGAAATTTTTATTTAAAAAAAGGCCTCTTTTCCTCACTCTAAGCCGATATCATACTCTTATTAAAATAAAAACATATATTTAAGATGATATAAGCAGAAGTGTGAAGAAAAGATAGTAGCTTTGACAATCGGTTGAAAGTTGACAAAATTTTAAAAAATTATAAAAAGTTGCTGACTAGAAAATAAAAGAGCCAATAGCTCGGATCGCTATCAGCTCTGAGGGGCAAGAGTCAAGATTTAGCGTTCAGCTTTACTCGCAACCAATACCATCATTATCTCGATCTAAGTGTGGACCATATCCAGGTTGTCCACGATAGACGGGAGCGGCTCCTGCTTGACGGGCAATGGTACAGTTCGCATAATAAACATTTTGCTCTGGGGCTGGTTCTGGTTCTGTATTAGTGTCAACAGGTTCTTTTGACACTACTGGCGCTGAAACTTCTTCCGTTTGATTAATGTATGAATTATTAGATTCTTGCGTTGGATGGGATGGGTTATTTTTGCTCGGTAATTCAAATAAAGCATTTGCTTTTTGAGTATTATCGGCTTGAGAAACAACGACTTGACCCGTTTGCGTATTTTTAATCACTTCAGGGAATTCGGCATTGGCTAGAAACTGATTGGAGTTATCCTCCCAAACATAATAACGATTTTTGGCAGCATAGTCTTGGGATTGAACAAGAACATCTAAGTATCCATTAGCCATTTCTGCTTCTTTTGTTTGGTCGAGTTGGATCACTGAGTAGCCTTCTGTTAAGAGAATTTCTTGCACTAATATGCCATCTAACCATAAGTTCGCCACATAATCTTCTTTTTTAACCGATTCATCTTGGAGATCTTCTTTTTCAACTTCAAATAATTCTAATTCGACCTTGTCAGCATCTTTCATCAATTCTTCTAAGCGCTCTTGAGCTTCTTGGGCATAGGCTTCATCTTTTTCTTCTTCTGGTGAGAGGATATGCAGTAAGTTAAACGTCATAAGCTTATCTTTATCACTCTTTAAGCTGGCTTTCATGGTATTGGCCGAAAGAACCTTATATTTGTCCACTTCTTCAAAGTTTGATTGGTCTTCTCTTTCAGCAAAGACCACATAGCCTAACTCTTCCTCATTGACTTCTGCACTTACCCACGTATTAAAGAAAAGGCCTGAAGTCAATAAGCCGACAGTGGCTGCTAGTAACCATTTTTTCATTGTATGCTCTCCCTTATAATTGATAGTTAATGTTAATAATTATAACATAAAAAAAGAGCTATTTTCTATATCAAAAGCGAAGAATTACGATAAAATACTTTAAGACAGAAATTTAAATAAAACTATAGATGAAAGCCTTCCTATAAAACAAAATTTTATAAGAAGGCTTATCTAAAGTGATTTACGATATGTTGAAGGAGTTATGTGATTGAGTTCTTTAAACTTACGATAAAATACAGTTTCTGACTGAAAACCAACCGAATGAGATATTTCGCTAATTGACATATTAGATTCTTGCAATAGATCCTTTGCCCTATTAATTCGTTGAGATGTAAGATAGTTCATTATAGTTTGATTTGTATGATTTTTAAATAAGCGACAGAGATTGCTAGCTTTCATAAAATAACGATTGGCTAAATCAGTTAAATTTAAATCAACTTGATAATAGTTTTTATTCAAATATAGTATTAAATCGTCGACAATTTCATTTCCATAAAGATTCATATTAAATACCCGATTTACAGCTGCAACAAATTTTTTCCGATCAATCGGTTTTAATAAAATGTCTTTAGCATTTAATCGCAAAGCTTCTTGAGCATATTCGAATTCATTATAAGCAGTGATTACAATGTATTGGAATTCAGGATAAGTCTCCATAACTTCTAAACCTGAATGATAGGGCATACGAATATCAACGAAAATGAGATCAAAATTTGCATCTTCTAACAATTTCAATGCATGTCTACCATCGCATATATATGCATCCACACTCATAGGTAATTTTTCCATCTCGATAATTTTACTAATAATATGATATACAGATTCTTCATCATCAATTATTGCTACAGAAAGCATTACATTACCACTTCTTTCGGAAAGCGAATAGTCATTTGAGTAAATTCTGGATTGGATTGTAACGACATAGTAAAATTTTTTTGAAAATTATTATAGAATTTCTGATATACCAAAGATAATCCATTATCAGTACCTATCGCTAAATTAGAATTAATATTTCTTACGCCGTTCATATCTAGTGTATTTCCATTATTTTGCACGATTAATTCAATTTTTTCTTTATTTATTAAATGTATAACCAAATTAATAATTTTTCGTCCATCATAATTTATAAAACCATGTGAAAAAGCATTCTCTACAATAGGTTGTAAGCAGTTTATTGGAATTCCATTTTGTAAAACAGTATCATCAACTTCAATATTAAATTCAAAATTAGGATATCTTGATTTTTGAAGCTGAATATAAGCGTTTAAATACTCAAGTTCTTGACGAATTGAAATTAACATACCGGAATTATCTGATGTGTATCGTACCATATCAGCAAAGAGAACAATCAAATCATACAAACGGACATTGTCTTCTTTGATCGCTAAGTTAGCCATGTAATTTAAGGTGTTGAACATAAAATGGTTATTAATTTTTAAAGAAGAACTTTTTTCTTTTTCAAAATTTAATTGTTGAGCCATTGTTTTAATAATATTTCTCTTATTTTCTAACTGATGTATACTATCATTTAATTTCTTTTTTACAGAATGATGGATTGCGTAGCTTTCAATACTATCTATTAAACTGTTAAAAAAATTAAAGATACTCTTTTTTGTTGAGGTTGGCATTTCATCTATCAATAAACTTTCTGAATTAAAAATTATAATCCCCAGCACTTCATCATGAAAAAAAATCGGAAAAAGAAAATACTGCTTAAAAGTTGTTGATTGACCTGGCGATAAATTTATACTGTCTATTAATTGAAAAATAGAAGTTAAATCGTCGTATTTGATGGGTTTATTACTACAATATTTGATATCCTTAACACCATTGATAATACAATAATCTAATATAACTTGATCCTTCATTTCAATAATAATACTTTCAATAGCCTCACCTAATAAATCTTTCGAAATAGATGTGGATTGTTCTTTTGTATGATTAATATAGTTATTATTCGATAAACGAGGAATCGAAACCACCAAATCAACTAAAGGTTCATCCATATTATTAGTTGTCGAATGAATTGAATTATATGGAAATAATAGATAATCACCAGCTTTTAATTGAAAAGTTTGGTCATTTACTTGATAAGCGCCTTCTCCACTTATAACATAGATAAATTGTTCGTTTTCATAATGGATATGTGGTTTTTGATATGTATGTGGGTTGATTGAAGAAATACCAATATTGATATTATGGTGTAATCCATCCAGCCATTGTACTTTCCCCCAATAGAATTCTTCAATTTCCAATAAATCACCTACCCTCAACTTCTATTATGATTAACTAACTTTTAATTCTTGGCATTTTGCCAGAGTTCTGCACCTGAATGAATACCAACTGATCGAGGATCAAATGTTGGATTTTGAATACCTCTATTCAATTGTTCTGTATAGTCATTAAGGATTTTAACACCTTTGTGACCGATAAATATTAGAGCAATAATATTGGTCCAAGCCATTAAACCATTTCCAATATCAGCTAATGCCCATATTGTATCAGATACTACTAAAGTTCCGCCAAAAACTGCTCCTAAAAAAACAACTTTTAAGATAGTATAACCTGTCTTATTATCACCTATAATATAAGATAAACTACTCTCTGCATAAAGATAGAAAGCCGTTAAAGCAACAAATGCAAAAACTAAAATAGCTAAAGCTATAAATATATTACCAAAATTAGGAATAGGAACAACTGATTGAATAGCATTAGCTACAAAAGGATTACCATATTCTAACCCTTTGACCCCTTCAAAAACTATTTCTTTCTGGTCATTAATAACATTATAACTTCCTGTCATAAGAATCATAAAAGTAGTTGTTGTACAGACAAAAAGCGTTCCAATATATACACTCATACCACCTAAAAGTCCTTGTTGAGCGGGATGAGAAACTTGTGAAGTCGCAGAAGTGATTGCGGAAGTACCGATACCAATTTCATTCGCATGAACACCCCTTCTAATTCCCCATTGAAGAGCACTACCTAACATCGCTCCAAAGACTGCATCTTGACCAAATGCTGAACTAAAGATTAGACTTAACGTTTCACCCAATTTATCAATATTCATTATTATGACAATAATTGACATGATCACATATAACAAACCAGCTACTGGAGAAATTTTTTGACTTGTTCTTCCGATACGTTTTAAGCCTCCAAAAATCACAATGCCTAAAATTAATGTAAAAATAGTGGATAATAGTATAACTGGTAAGTTCATGGCCGAATGTAAACCTTGAACAATATAATAAGATTGTACGCCTGACATCAACACAGTTAATGAGACAGTAGTTATGATTGAATAGAGAATAGCAAAAACGCGACCTACTTTTCGGTTTGAAAACCCTTCAGCCATATAATTGGCAGGACCACTTTTATACTCATTATTAATGACTTTTTTATAAGTTTGAGCTAATGTTCCTTCAATAATAGCAATACTAGATCCAAAAATTGCTAATACCCATAACCAGAAAATAGCTCCGGGACCACCAAAGTAGATACCAGCCGCCATTCCAGCAATATTACCAACGCCCACTGTACGAGCAGCAGTAAAAATAAAAGATTGAATGGGAGAAAGACCTTGTTCCGACTCTCCACGCTCTTTTAGTAATCGCAACATTTCCTTAAATTGAGTAAATTGTGGAAACTTCATAACGATTGAAAAATATAAACTAGCTAATAAAATCATGAAAATTATTGGTAAGCCCCATATCTTACCAGCAATATCATTTAATATTCCAGACATTATTCTCAACTCCTTTTAAATTTCATTGAGGTATTCAATTGTTTTAGCGAAAAGATCTTCTTGAAGAATGATATCATCGTATGTATGTCCCGCATTTTCTACGATATGAATTTTTCCATCTTTGGCAAAATGATAATACAACCATCCATTAATAGGTAAAACATCTTGATCGTGCGAACCATGGATGACACGAATAGGAATATTTAATTTTTTAACTATTTCTAAAGGATGTATCTGATCGATATTTTCAAAGAATTTCGGACTGACTTCATCTCCTTCAATAGATATATAATTACCTTGCATTCCGGCTTGAAAACGTTCTGAACCTAATAGATGTTGAAAATTCCACAGCGGATCAGATACTGGTGACCAAAGTACTAGACCATCTGGATCAATCTCATTACTGAGTAGGGTAGCAGTTGTCCCGCCCATACTGTAACCTAAGAGAATGATTTTTTCCCAGCTATATGACTCTTCTAAAATTTCAAATACTTTGAGATAATCCTTAATTTGATCTTCGATTATCATATAGTCTTCATTTCCCTCACTGTCTCCGGATCCAATGCAATCCGTTCGACAAACAGTATACCCCAACTGAGTTAATTGCTGTGTTAATTTAGGTAACATCCGGTGAGGTGTAATCTTGTGCCCCACAAAACCGTGACAAAAAAAGATTAATGTTTTATTATCAATCGATACTTCTGGAAAGTGAATGATTGACACAAGTTCTAGTCCTCTGCTTTTAATTACCTTTGCTTCTAACATATGCGACTCCTTTCAATTATTTCCCGACTATGTATTCAATCTCTTCTTTAGAATATAAAGGGAATTGATTGACTAATTCTCTTACTTGTTTTTTTAATGATTCAAAAGATTTTTCATTTATTAAACATTCAGCCGTTTTATTCATAAGTTCAGCTATGAATAACATCTCATCTTCTTTCATACCACGCTGAGTTGTTGCCATTGTTCCTATTCGAATTCCGCTTGTTTCATTTGGACCTAAAGGATCTGAAGGAATTTGATTTTTATTTACAGTAATTCCAATCTTATTTAAAGCTTCATCCATTTGCTTTCCAGTAATATTTTTTTGTCGTAAATCAACTAAGAGCAGATGCGTATCTGAACCATTTGCAACAAGACGGAAACCTTTATTCTCCAAAGCTTTAGCCAAAGTTTTAGAGTTCTTCACAACTTGTTGCATAAGGGTTTGATACTCTTGACTTTGACAATGCTTGAACAACCAACATTTTGCTGCCATGGTTGTTAAATGCATTGATCCCAAAGCAGCAGGAAATACACCATGATCAATTTTTTTAGCATGTTCTTTTTTGCATAATATGATTCCAGATCGCGGTCCTGAAAAGGTTTTAGTGGTTGAAGCGGTAATAAAATCAGCATATGGTACAGGTGAAGGAATCACCTTAGCTGCAATTAAACCAATAATATGTGCAGCATCAACCATCAAATAAGCATTTACTTTATCAGCAATAGCTCTAAATTTTTCATAATCTAATAAACGGGGATAAGCCGATCCACCAGCGATAATTAACTTTGGCTGATGCCGAACGGCTAACCTTTCAAGTTCGGAATAATCTACTTGCTCATTTTCATTATTAAGAGGATAGTGAACAAAATTATAAAATTTATTCATAAAATTAGCTTTTGATCCATGAGATAAGTGACCGCCTTGATCTAGCTTCATTGATAAAACCGTATCTCCTGGTTCAAGAACAGCCGCATAAACAGAATAGTTAGCAGTTGTTCCAGAATAAGGTTGAATATTCACATGTTCACATTTAAAGAGTTCTTTTGCACGTTCAATGGCTTCTATTTCTAGTACATCGGCACATTGCGCTCCTTGTTGATAACGTTTACCAGGATAACCTTCAAGTGTCTTATTGGTGAATATAGAACCCGATAATTCCATTATCTCAATAGGAACAGTGCTTTCTGACGCGATCATTTCAATATTTTTCTCTTGTCTTTTTAACTCATCAATAACGATTTCATAAAGTTTAGGATCTGATACTTTCGTCTTATTTAACATATAAAACCCTCCTTATTTCTTCGTAAGCGCTTACTAATTATGTTTATTTTAAGAAAAATTATTTCAAAATTCAATCAACTAAATTATCTATTTTATGCTAAAAATTATCATTTATATATTAAAATTATAATAATAAAAAATTGTTAATACAAAAAACCGGTGAAAAATCACCGGTTTTAATCATTCTATTGTAAATAATCAAGGGTTGCTAAAATAAAGGCCTTAAAGGCTAAGATGAGCTTGCTTTCATCGATATCGAATTTAGAAGAATGGTGACCATGGAACTGGCCTTCAATCTCTCTTGGGTTGGCTAAAAATAAGAAAGTTGCTGGAAGCTCTTTACCATAATAGGCAAAGTCCTCAGCCCCCATTAAGGCCTCTGCTGATGGAATAATGTAATCATCGCCTAGTCCTGCTTGTAAAGCTTTAACAGTATCTAAAGTAGAGGCTTGATCGTTTACTAAGACGGGGTATTTATACTCATAAGACAGGTCAATTTTTACATCATAAGCGACTTCCAAACCTTTGGTAATCTTATTCATTCGCTGATGAACAAATGCTCTCAAATCATCATTTAAAGTCCTTACGGTGCCTTCAATGAAGACTTGATCAGGGATAATATTTTGATTAAAGCCCCCTTCAATATGGGTCACAGAAACGACTACTGGATCACTGGCTTTAATATTCCGACTCTTAATGGTTTGAAAGGCCATTATCAATTCAGCAGCCACTGTAATCGGATCTTTGGAAGATTCAGGATAACCGGCATGAAAGCCAAAGCCTTTGATTATAATCTGAAAACGATCCATCGAGGCCATCATAGGACCAACACGATAAGAAATATGACCCGGAGCAATTGCTTTATCTAAATGACCGATATGAAAACCTAATACCCGTGTTACATCCGGATTTTTAAGGACACCTTCTTGAATCATTGGCTCTGCCCCTCCGGGGTATTCTTCACCGGGTTGGAAGATTAGTTTAACCTTACCTCCAAATAAATGACGGTGATGGGATAAAAAGTCAGCGACGGCTAGAAGCGTAGCCGTATGTCCATCATGGCCACAAGCATGCATATTACCGTTTCTCGAAGCAAAAGACAAGCCCGTTTCCTCTTGGATGGGTAAACCATCCATATCGGCTCGAAGTCCCATTACTCGATCATTTGGACTCCCTTCTTTGCTTCCTTCTATGACGACAGCCAAGCCATTTCCGTTGACATAATGGTCTTCAACCGAAAGACCCATTCCTATGAGTTGACTGCGAACATAATCCACTGTCTTAGGCAAATCTAAGCCTAACTCAGGAATCTGATGTAAATCACGTCTCCATTGAATGATTTTTTTTTCGTATTGATCATTTCTTTCAAATAGTTCTTTGCTTGGCATTAAACCACCTACTTAATCTTTACTTAAATAATTGATCAACGCTTTAGTCGTTAGGATCATTTCATCCGTATCTAGGTATTCTTCCGTCGTATGAACCAGCTCCATCCCCACACCGACAATGGCTGAGTTAAAACCTTCTTCGGCAAAAAAGTTGGCATCCGATCCTCCACCGATAATTTGAGGCTCTGCTTTGACACCGACTGTTTCGTAGGCTGCGACAATTTCTTTGACGAATTTGAGGTCATCTTGACTGGCAAGGGCTGGGTAGTCACGACGCGTTTCGATGGTATAGTCGTTTGTATACTGCTGGATAATGCCTTCGTAGGCTTGTAATAATTGGTCGACCTTTTCTTCTTGATGCGAGCGGATTTCACCGGTAAAGATACAAGAATCTGGCACCACATTATTAGGGAAATCAGAAGTAATTTGCGACACATTGGCGGTTGTTTCGTCATCAATCCTTAAGAGCGGCATTTGGCTAATGACTTTGCTCGCTACTTGGATGGCATTGATGCCCTTTTCTGGTTCGATCCCCGCATGGGCCTTACGTCCTCCAATGGTGATCTCAAAGCGGTAACAAGTCGGTGCTTGGTAGGCGACCTTATTGGCCTTGCCGGCATTGTCAGCTACAATTAAGTTTTTAGCAGGATTGATATGCTGGTAGACACTTTCCCAATTAATATTCCGCGCGCCTAACATCCCCTGCTCTTCACCGGGAGTGACGATTACATAAATATCTTGGTGACTAATCTGATGCTTAACAATGTATTCCACAGCGGTTAAAATAGCGGCCAGACCGGCCTTATCGTCCCCACCTAAGGTCGTCGTCCCATCTGAGGACCAAATATTGTCCTTTTTAACGATTTTTAAGTTTTTATTGGGCTGAATCACATCGGTATGAGCATTTAGTGACACGCCCTCGCCTTCTATGTCTCCTTTAATTTTCGCAAAGATAACTGGCGAATTGCCACCGTAGGTATGCTGGCTTTCGTCAAGATGAATCTCGGCTCCAAGATTTTCAAGAAATTTAATGACATAATCTGCCATTTCTTTTTCCTCTTTAGAGGGCGAATGAATCATCAACATTTCTTCAAAAATTTCTAAGTTACGTTGGCTAATCATAGTATACCTCCTATTATTTTAATAGACCTTTTTCTAATTGTTTACGCGCAAATAAAATAGTAGTAAAGATAGATGTTAAAGTAATAACAAAAGATGGATTTCCTGGAATGAACTGAACAATGTAGATCATAACGGTTGAAATCAACAGTGCAAAAAGACCGGTCTTGTATGACTTGACCATAAATTGGCCAAAGATTGCCCCATAAATGCCTGGAATGATTAGCTCAAAATACTTCGCTAAGTCGGCAGGTAAGGTAGTAATCACCGTTTGTCCTAAAATGGTCGCAAAAATCACAAAGAAAACAGCCACATAGATGGATACAGCTAAACCGATTGTCCCCATCAAAGCCCCTTCATCTGTCCCTTGCTTGTAGCCTGAGGCTTCCGATGAAATGGCTGCGGCAGGAATCTTCATATTGACCCCATTACCTGATAACATGGTTAAATATAAGCCTGATGTACCAACAATTGGGAAGTAAGTTAAAGGTTCACTCAGATAGAAAGCTCCAGAAACAGACATTTGTGAAATAGCTCCGGCGATGATGGCGGCAAAACCTGGATTATAACCAAAGACAAAGGTCATGGTTAGAGGGGGTAGTAATACGGCAATCACTCCCAAGACCATGGTTAAGCGACCAAAATTAGTTATACTTTTGGTGAATTTTTCATAGGCTCCCATTCTTTTTCCTCCTTATAGATCTATACAAAGAACATGCCACATAAGGCACCGGCAAACATGGCAATCGTTAGTGACCAAGACTTTAACCATTCGTATTGGTCGCTTAGTTTTTGGCAGATAATCATAATCACTAAAGCCGATAAAGAAGCGACGGCGTAGGATGGATTGACATTAATTTTTACGACATTATTCATGACAAAGTAGGCAAAAGACCCTAACATGGCACCGACACTGACTGCTGGTAATAAGGCCTTTCGTCCACCTGTCATAAAATCATTAATAACATTCATGCGATGGCCAAAGAAGAAGGTCACAATTAGCCAAGGGATAACCCCTAAAGCCGGCGTCCATAAGGCATTGGCATACACCGTTGGATCCATCATTGGAGAGAGTTCTCCGCCTGCTGCTTGCGCACCAAAGGTGGCGGCCATGGTTTCATAGTTGGTACCTCCAATAATTGACATCCGCAAGGCTGAAACTGGCGCACCTAATGAGACAATCAAGGATAAAATACTCCCTACAATCCCTAAAGCCGGTCCAATACTGGCCATGGCTGCGACTCGTAGGCCTTTTTTAACGCGCTGTTGATCCATATTTAATTCTTTGGTTGCCTTCATCGCTTTCTTTAGGATGTAGGTCCCTTGAATCAACACTAAAGCAATACCAATTCCACTAACCAGATACATCAAAGGATGGTTGGCAAATTTTAGATGGTCTGACATACAGATTCCTCCCTATTAAATTTTAAAAAAAGACTTCAACTATGATAAACTTATTGAGAACCGTTCTCTTTTAAAGATAGCGCTTACATCTTTAATTAAATTTTACCATCATCCTCTAGCAATTAAAAATAGATGATAACAATACCACCTATCCTCATTTACTTATAATCAAACTATTAGGAGCCTAGACCATGGACATTCATCATATTCAATACATTTTGGAAATCGCTAAGACGGGTTCAATCAGCAAAGCTTCTCAAAATCTTTTCGTTTCACAACCCTATTTGAGTTCAATATTAAAAAGGTTTGAAGAATCGATTGGTTTTACTATTTTCGATCGTACTCACAAAGGGGTTCAACTAACGAATGATGGCCAGCAAGTTCTTAATGATTTGGAAAAACTCGATGCCCTTTATCAGTCAATTGAAACCAAATATCTAACACCGACTAATTACTTCTCTTCGCTTTCTATTTCTGCCAGGAGGTCTTCTTATATTGCTTTTGCAATCGCCAAAATGATCAACCGCCTGCAAGAGGAACATCATAACTTATCGATCAAATTTTCTGAAACAACCAACTTACAAGTCATCGAGGATGTTAATAGTGGCAATGCAGATATTGGTATTATTCGTTTTTATACGGAGAACAAGGAGCATTTTGAAAATCAATTAAAAGCGCGTTATATTGAGTGGAAGCAGCTTTCCTCCTTTCCTCGAGTCGTTCTGATTTCCCAGCAGCACCCACTGGCTAAAAAAGAGCATTTAGCGCTTAAAGACTTAGAACCCTTTACAGAAATTATCCACGGTGATTTTGAATGGGATGATTATACTGAGGCCTATTTATGGCAGAAAAAAATTAATTCCTCAAAGAAATTAATCCAAGTTTATGAGCGGGGTTCACTGCTTGACTTTATCGCCACCATTAAAGGCAGTTACACTTGGACCACAGCTACCTACCCTACCATTCTGGATAAATACAAGCTAATTGAAAAAAGCGTCTTACCGAGTCATTCGGAATGTTTAGATTATATTATTTATAAGGCGAAGCTTGAAAAATCAGTCATCCTTAAACTAGTCGAAGAGAAAATCGATGAAACGATCCAATTATTTAATTAATAAGTAGGGCGAAAATAAAAATCCCTAGAGCTAACTTCAACTCTAGGGGGTTAATCTATTCATCTTATTCTTCCAACTTCTCTCGCATATACTGACGGATTTCCTCAGCGAATTCGCGGTGGAGGGCGAAGTCAATGGTGGTCTTAATAAAGCCGATTTTCTCCCCGACGTCATAACGAATGCCTTTGAAGTCATAGGCATAGACCGGTTCGACTTGGTTTAACATTTGAATGGCATCAGTCAGTTGGATCTCTCCGCCGGCGCCGACTTGTTTCTTGGCTAGAAAGTCAAAGATTTTAGGCGTTAAAACGTATCTTCCCATAATGGCTTGGTTGGAAGGGGCTGTTCCTTGCTTGGGCTTTTCAACAAAGGTTTTAACCTTGTATAAGCGCCCATCTTGTTCCAAGGGATCAATAATACCATAGCGATGGGTTTGGTCTTGAGGGACCGTCTGGACACCGATAACGGAGGAGCCGGTTAAATCGTATTCGTCCATTAATTGTTGAATGGCTGGTTGATCTCCCTCTTCTGATACCACAATATCATCACCCAGAAGAACGGCAAAGGGCTCGTCACCAATAAAGCTTCTGGCGGTATAAATGGCATCGCCCAAACCTTTCATTTCTTTTTGGCGGATAAAGTAGACGTTCGCTAGGTTGGAAGCCTTTTGAACCGACTCTAACATAGCAATCTTCCCCTTGTTCATCAGGTCTAATTCTAACTCGGTATTCTTGTCAAAATGGTCTTCAATGGCTCGTTTCGATTTACCTGTAATGATAATAATATCCTCAATACCTGCTGCCACTGCTTCCTCTACGATATACTGAATGGTCGGCTTATCAATAATCGGTAACATTTCTTTCGGCATGGCTTTAGTAGCTGGTAGAAAACGCGTTCCATAACCAGCTGCTGGAATAATGGCTTTACGAACTTTTTGTTTCATCAGGATACATCTCCTTTCTTATTTGAATCCGTACACACTAAAAAGCATAGCAAACACACTATGCTTAGTTGTATTAGTTTTCGTTAAAGATATCGCGGGTAAATACTTTATCTAAAGCATCTTTTAATTCATCTTCTGTACGATTGGCTAAGATGATATCGGATTGTTGCTTAAATTCTGCTAAATCATTGATCACTGGACAATTCATAATAGAATCTTGCGATAAAGTCGGTTCGTAGATAATTATCTCGATCCCTTCATCTACCAATAATTTAATAATATCTTGAATGGCGGATTGTCTAAAGTTATCCGATCCAGACTTCATGGTTAAACGGAAGACACCAACGGTCTTAGGATTTCTCTTCAAGACACTATTGGCGATATGCTGTTTACGGGTTTTGTTGGAATCGACAACGGCTGTCATCATATTCTGTGGAATGTCGCCGTAATTGGCTAATAATTGCTTGGTATCTTTGGGTAAACAATAACCCCCATAGCCAAAAGAAGGATTATTATAATGGGTTCCAATCCGTGGGTCTAGGCCAACTCCTTGAATAATTTGGCCAGCATCCAGCCCTCTCACTTCAGCGTAAGTATCTAATTCATTAAAGTAAGACACACGCAAAGCTAAGTAAGTATTGGCAAATAGTTTAATGGCTTCGGCTTCAGTGGAATTAGTAAAGAGTACGGGCACATCCTCACTATGGGCGCCTTCTACTAAAAGATCTGCAAACTTTTTAGCCGCTTCATTATGATCACCTACTACAATACGTGAAGGATATAAATTATCATATAAGGCCTTCCCTTCTCTTAGAAATTCAGGAGAAAAGATAATATTATCAACCTTATATTTTTCTTTCACAGATTCCGTATATCCCACAGGAATCGTTGATTTAATAACAATCGTAGCTTGTGGATTGATGCGCAAGACATCTTCAATCACTGCTTCTACAGCCGTCGTATCAAAAGTATGGGTCTCGTCATCATAGTTCGTTGGTGTCGCAATAATCACCATTTCAGCTTCTTTATGTGCTTCTTCGACATCAATCGTAGCTGTTAAATTCAACTCTTGATGGGCAAAAAAATCTTCTATTTCCTTGTCCTCAATCGGCGCAATACGCTTATTAATTAAATCAACCTTCTCTTGAATAATGTCTAGCGCTGTTACCTCATGATGCTGAGCCAATAAGACGGCAATCGATAAACCAACATACCCTGTACCTGCGACTGTGATTTCCATTTAGTTCCTCCTTAAATTACTAATAATTTTCTTAATTTTAGAATATATTTCTAAATATAAATGTCTTAAATTTAAATTCAATATAATTAGTATTATTAAATTAATAAAGAAATCATTTTCAGTATTTATAAACATGATTAATATTTGAATTAAAACCAAAACTAATTGAAAATAAAATCTAAAATAATTAATTTCTAAATTGATTATTTTTTTTGTATCATAAATTCTAACCATAAACATTATTAAAAAACTTAGAAAAGATGAAATTCCTGCGCCAACTATTCCAAATAAAGGTATGAATATTAGATTAGAAATTAAGCTAACCATTCCGCCAAATACGGAAGTTTTGAAAATCCCTATTGTATTCTTCGATGCAGTATAGTTTACTCCTACATATGCAGAAAATGATGAAAATAAGCTACCAAGAATTAGAAAGGGAACAGGTTCCCAACTTGCAAAGAAACTTTCTGAAAATACATAATAAAATATTGGTTTAATTATAAGTATTATTGAAGAAGATGCTATAAATAAGAAGGAACTATAATATTCAAAGACCCTTGCATAATAATTACTAGACTTATTATTTTCATATTCTTCAAAAGCAGAAAGTTGCCAAGCTTGCGTAAATATATTATTAATTATTACAATTATTGTAGGAATTTTTGTACTTACAGCAAATAATCCGTTAGCAGTTAGTCCTAAATAAAAATTAATTAGAAATTTGCTTGAACTATTACTAACCCACCACATTAAACTATTAAAAATAAGTGGTAAGGAGAAACTTAAAATCATTATTATAGTGTTCTTATCAATCGTAATATTGATTTTGTTTAATACTAAATTAGATTTAAACACTAAAAAAACTGTTGACATAATATAGGCTAGAATTGTTGAAGTGAAGTACCCCTCGACTCCTAGGCCGTAATAAACTATAAAAATTACATTTAACACTCCAATAAATAATGTTATCATGACTCCATTAATTGCATATAATTTTACCTTACCTATTGCTCTTATATATTGTGAAAAAATTTGATTTAATATTTGAACAAAAATAAGCAAGTACATATATTTAAGACTACTGTCTAAAAAATTATAGCGGCTAAAAATCGGATAAAAAAACACTAAAATCATATAACCTATAAAAGATATGAATATAGAATTGAAAAGAATTTTTTGATTATTAGATTTATTATTGATAACGAATCTCACAATAGCTTCATGTGTGCACCCAGAGACAATAGGTATTAGTAACGAACTCGATGTAACAACGATGTCAATCATGCCATATTGCTGTTGACTTAAATAATATGTAAAGAGAGGAACTAATAGGAATGAAATTAATTTGCTTCCAAGATTACCAAGAGAAAAAATAAAGAAATTATTAATTAGTTTTTTGTAATTGTTCATTATTTATCTCTCATTGAATCTCCGATAATTCAGAACGAACTAAATTTACTATTTCATCATGGTAGTCTTTGAATAAAAAATTATTGTAGTTAAAATTATCTCGATTAATAAATAAATACCTTATTTTTTCTTTATCGATTTCATCAGAAACATAATAAACATATCCTAATTTTTCCAACCACTGATATGAGCCATATACTTTTTTACTAATATTATCCAAGGCAATAACCGGTATACCACAAATAACAGAAAGAAGCATACCGTGAAGACGATCAGTCACAACAATCTTAGACTTAGAAATTTTATTGAATAATAAATTTAGCTCATTTTTTCTATTTAAAAGGTCAATCTTTTTGTTTAATACAGTATCATATTCCTCAGTTCTCAAGTTTTCTTCATTTAGTTCTTTCAATATGTTTTGTATTGTTTTTATTTTTTTGAGGTCAATGACACTTTCTTTATCTTCTCTAAGTATGAGAGATATATATTCTGGCCTTTCTTTACGATTATTTTCATCCAAAAATGTAACAATATCTGGAGTATATAGAATATTTTTGAATTTAAAACTATTTTTATACAAAAATTCTTGTGACCGTTTATCTCTAACTATCATTGATAAATTTTTATGTGAAGAATAAATGTTTTTATGATCTTCTATTAATACTTCATTTTCAGGGGAATAATATATTGTTTGAGGAAAAATTACAATTTTATTTTGTTTAAAATTTTGAATTAATCTATTTGCAATATCCTGACCTTCTGGCCACAAAGATCCTAAAAATCCACCACCTGTTAAAATTAATAAATCATTAGAAGTAATGTATTGATTTATTATTTTTTCGTTAGTAATATAAAAATTCCCTGGGACTTCTATAAGTTTTACATTCGAAAAATTTTCTTTTATAAATTTAATTTCACTTTCTGAAATTGCCTGATCACCTAAATTTCCGTATATAGAAGTTCCCATTAAAAGAATTCTTTTTTCATTTTTGGAATATTTTAATTGATCAACAATGAATTTGTATCTATATTTATTACTATACTTATTCTTAAAATAGTAAAGTTTAGAATATACTCTTTTAATAATATTAATCATTAATTACTCTCCTTAAAAATATAATTAACTTATCAGTCATTTTCAAATCAAATTGAAAATATTTATTGAATATCATTTTGCCTTTTCTATATCTTACTTTTTGCTTAATTATAAGTGTTTTAAAATATCTTGAAACCAAAGAATCAAAGTACTTTAAATCAAATTTTTCATCATCTAACTGTTCCCTAACCATCAATAAAATAGAACTTACTTTTTCCATACTAATTTCATCCAGTACATCTACATTTTGGTTAACAAATTTATAAATATGAGAAATATCAGAGTCTAGAATTGAAATATTATGTTTCTTATACATGCTTTTTAAAAGACTTAGTTCTTTATCAATGTCTCTATTTTTATTTAAAGTTTGGGTTATTCCTGA
The DNA here is from genome assembly GCF_050409425.1 of Facklamia sp. P13064. Taxonomy (NCBI): domain Bacteria; kingdom Bacillati; phylum Bacillota; class Bacilli; order Lactobacillales; family Aerococcaceae; genus Facklamia; species Facklamia sp. P13064. The sequence continues at coordinate 43,253 of NZ_JBNUPM010000001.1, forward strand.
CATGTTTATTCGATACTTCAATAAATAATTTGGTATATTCACAATATCATATTTTTCAATTATTCTAATCCATAAGTCTTGATCCTCAGAACCTTGGTATAATTTATTGTATTTAAAATTATTTTCTTTAAAAATATAATTATTAATCAAAACTGAAGGGTGATATATTGGATTTGCAAATAATAAATAAGTTCTTATTTTCTTAGTACTTAATGGCATCCTACTAAATCCTATGAATTTAGAATCATTATTAAAATGAATTGCTTGTGTTCCAAGAACTGCGATATGATTATTTCGTTTAATAAAATTTATTTGTTTCTCAAGCTTATTCTTTGACATAATATCATCAGAATCAATTCTAACTATATAGGGGGTTTTTATCAAATTTAAACCTTTGTTTAATGTTTCAACAATACCTAAGTTTCTTTCGTTTTTTATTAACTTCATTCTTGAATCATTGTATTTCTCTATTATTTCAACTGTTTTATCTGATGATCCATCATCAATTATTAGAAAATCAAAAGAATGGTATGTCTGACTTAAAACACTATCTATGCAATCTTTAATATAATCTTCTGCATTATACGCTGGAAGTAAAACTGTAATTTCTTTCAAATTCTAATCCCTCTTTCTGAATTTATATAAATCCTAAATATAAAGAGTAAAGGTAAGATCATAAAAATAATTTCGCCCTTAATTTCAAACAGAAAAACTATCATAATTAGAAGTATACTAATTTCTTTAAAATCTTTAAGACTCAACTTAAAGATTTTTTTTATAATTAGAAAATAAAAAATTATAGTATTAAAAATCCCATAAAATAGAATTGGCCTCATATATCCTACATCTACATTCATATAATATCCACCATTAAGACCGGTGTATCTCCCGTCTCCAAATAAAAAGGTTCTAATTTCCGGAAAGAAATACATGTTAAACATAACATCCTGATTAACAGTTCCATATAAAAAGAGACTCTTTAAAGGTGACATTGCCCACTCATACCATTGATCAATCACGAAACTTTTTGTTCTTAAGTTTAAAATTAAGAGAAATGCTACTAGAGAAAGTACAGATAGTAAAATCAAATCTATAAATCTACCTTTGATAAATAAATTCCATATAACATATGTTATTAAAACTAAAAGACTAATTAGTAATCCTACCCTACCATAAAATGCATTACCTATTAATAATAGTATGATCTTAAATAAAAAGGTGGTTAATCGATTTTTATTAAATAAATATAACGAAAGCACGATGGAGAGAGAACACATAAAAGTCATTCCAAAGCCAGAAAAACCAGACCAACCAATTCTAAACGAGTAAGCGATATGATTTTCATATAACCCTTCTTGTATGTTTCCTATAAAAATTTTTGAAAACCAAAACTCTTTAAGTGATGGTATTAAATATAACATTACTGTGCCTAAAATATACAAACAAGTTATATTAATTATTAAATTGAAAAGAAAGTCTGAAGAAGAGTTATGATTTTTCTTTATATAAACTAGAATTGAAAAATATCCAATAAAATAAGTGAATGCACTTATAAATCTCATGAAATATGAAAAATCAAATGTCGAAAATAACATAGGAACAATTATAGATGCCAATATTGGAATCATGAGAATAATAAAGTCTACGAGTATTTCTTTTTTTTGCTTTGTTAAAATAGAAATTGAATATCCATAATTTTTTAAGATATAAATAAATGGTAAAAAAGTATAGATAAAGATTTGAATAAACGAAGGTATATTAAGGACGTAGATTCTATAAAAAATTAAGGAGCTATAGACTAAAAAAATTATATTTTTTATTAACTTCAATCTAATCATCCTTCCCCAACCGTGAATAAATATAGTTTAATTTTTGAGATACTTCACTACTATCAAATTGAATAATATTTTTAGAAATCTGTTTTCGAGAATCACCATTTATTTTAGTATCCATTTTTATCGTATTTACCCATAGATTTATATTATCTAGAGGCAAGAATTGCACATTTCCATTTATATTCACCTCATTGGTAATATTTTTAGATACTAATGAATTTAACCCATTAGCCTGCGATTCAATTAAAACAAGAGGAAATCCCTCACTATGAGAAGTTAAAACTAATAAGTCACTTGCAGAATAAAATTTATGAATCATTTTTGTACTGCTTATAAAGATAACTTCATCAACTAATCCTAGTTCTTTAAGTCTATTTTTGATAATCACTTTTTGTTCTCCGTCACCAATAAATATTAACTTATAATTATATTCGGAATTTGATTTTTTGAGTCTGTTAAATACTTCTACGAAAAAAATTTGATTTTTATTTTTATCGAAACGGGCAATAAATAAGAAAACAAAGTCCTTTTCTTTAATATTCAATTCAGATCTTAAAGTGATTCTATCATTTTCATTAAATTGAAACTTATCTATATTAGTAGCATTATATAGAACTGTGAAGTTATCGTTAAATGCATAATTTCCTGCAGACCATGAACAAGCCAGTCTTTTATCAGAGAAATTACTAATTATTGATTTACTAAATGAATAATAATTTTTTAACAGCTTTTTTTTTATTAGATTAAGATTTTTAATTTGCAATGAACTGCCATGTGAATGTACTATATATTTAGATTTTGTAAAAAGTTTAAATAAAATTAAATTTGTTAGAGATCCTATACCAGAATGATCATGAATTATATCATAATTATTCTTCTTTAAAAATTTAAACATACTAATAAAATAATTTAATATTCCACTAGATTTAAGTGGAATATAATAAAAAGAACTACCAAAGTCTTTAAAATAATCTATATTCTGTTTTGAAATGTTGTCTGAATTATCGAATACTAAAAAATCTATCTTATAGCCTTCTTTTAATAAAAAAGGGTATAAATTTTTTATGAAAGTTTCAACCCCTCCGTCTTTAAAAATTCCATTTTTAACCATTAATACTTTCTTATTTTTTATCATTTTTGTCAAAATCTCTTATCCCCTTTACACAGTATAAAATCGAATTAAAGAATGTGTTTTCATATTTAAAAATTTTATATTTTCTTGCACAGAAAGCTATTGAGTATGGGATTGCCAAGTGTCCAAACATTCTTCTGAAGACAGCTCCTCGATCAAAAAAATATTTATCATTGAATCCGTTAAACCAAGAAGATTCATTATCCATTAAGGTCCCAATTTGTATTGGGAAATACTTAATTTTATATTTCTTTCTTAATAAATCAAAGAGTAAGATGTTTTCTTCACCCATTTTATATTTAGCCCCTGTTCCAAACCTTTCATCATACCTTATTTTCCCATCAATAAATACTTTCGAACGAAATACTAGTTGAACAGAAGATAATTTCATACTACTTAAGAATCCGATATTTTTAATTATGTTTAGATTCTCTTTTAATTCTCCATTTGATTTTTTAACATTAAAAGCAAATATATCAATATCCTTATTTTTTTTTACAACTTCTGAAAATTTTTCATTGAAGTTTTTATCAATAATTATGTCATCATCAGTTAAATATACAAATTCATTGTTAGTATCAATTAATGATATAGCGAAATTTCTATTTGCACTTAACCCTTTGTTATCAATATCATACCATCTAATATTTTTCTTAGTTGCCAGAGTACTTTTTTTTGAGAGAAATTTAGGTCTTTGATTTAAAATAGTTAAATTATATCCACTATAACTTTTAATAAAAAGATTTTCGATTTCGTTATTTATAGTACATATAAAAATTGATAAATTTTTAATCATAAATTTAGCCACCCTTTATAAAGCTTTTTCGATAAAATCGTAATAAAGCTGAAATTCTATCAGATATTTTTATTATAGTTATAGAAAAGAGAATTATTGTATTTTTATTTCTATCTTGTACTTTGAGCCTTGTCCCAAAATGGCTTGTTCTTTCCACTTATTATATTCCATACTCCGACCCATTGAGCAGCAACAGTCATCGAATAATAATAGATATACTGTCCAACTTGATTTGTTATAATTTTTTTATTAACTAAGAGGCAAGTAATATAACAGAAAATTTGCAGAAGCCAAGTAATTATATAAAAGAAACTATGCTGAACCAGAAAACAATTACTAAAGAAAAATATGATGTGAGCAAGCCATAATAAATATCGAGTAGTTCGATGTCCAAAATAAAAATATGAAAACCACTTAAACTTAAAAATATTAAAAATCTTTAAAGTTGGAATTATATTTAGCAAAATATTTCTATTCATTCTAACTTTTCTCTTAAATTCATCAGAATTTTTTTCTCCTGCTTTTTCAAAGACTAAAGCATCCGGGGCATAAATTGATCTTTTTTGATTTAATCCAAACTTTAAAGGAAAGAAGAAGTCATGACTATATATATTAGGAGTAATAATGTAATCTTTAGTTCTTACAGCATACAGAGCTCCATTTCCTGCTGTAATAGTCTGGGCTCTACTTTCGATATCTCTCATCTTCTTATCAAAGTTCCAATAAACAGATTCAGATTTGGCAGATTTTATCTCGTCATTAATATAAACTAAATTTCCACAAACATAAGCTATTTTGTCGCTAGTAAAGTATTTCATTAAATTTATAATTGCATTTTCTTCTAACATAGAGTTAGCATCTGTCATGACTAAATACTCAGATTTAATTAGTGAATATGCTTCATTTTGTGCATTAGTTTTCCCTTCTCTCTTTTTAGTAATGTATAATTCTAAATTAATTTTAGAATTATCACTTATAAATTTTCTGACAATCTCGTTAGTTGCATCAGAGCTATTATCTGATGCAACTAAAATTCTTAGTTTATCAGAAGGATAATTTAATTTACATATATTATTGAGTTTTTCTAAAATTACTTTTTCTTCATTATGAGCGACTACCATAATAGTAACAGAAGGAGTATAGTCTTCGGAAGTCAAATTTTTTTCAAAATTAATAAATTTATCAAAAATCATTAGTGAAGTAGGGTAACCAATCATAGCCCAAAATATTATAAAACCACTAAAGTAAAAAAATATTTTCATAACAACCACCTAGTTTTGTTTAAAGTTAATGTGAAAATTTAACCTTTCTTAATTTTTTTGTTTTTTGACAGGACTACCTATATATATGTCTGAAACTTGAATATTTGTCAAAACTAATGAGCCAGCACCTATAATACAATTTTTTGAAATTTTAATATTATTAATTATATTACTACCTATTCCTACCCAAGTTTTTCCCTCCACAGTAACATTGCCAGCTAAATGTGCTCCTGGTGAAATATGTACATAATCACCTATATTATTATCATGATCAATGGTGCAAGAAGTATTTAAAATTACCCCTTTGCCAATCTCACTATCAGCATTGATAATCACACCCGGCATGATCACAGTCCCCTCTCCTATTTTAAGATACTCACTTAATATCGCATTCGGATGAATCAAAGTAGCCAATGATCCGCTTTGTTCCAGAATATCTTCATAGATTTTTGATCTCGTCTCGTTCGATCCAATAGCTACAAAAAAATCTGCTGAATTAAGATATTTTTTATAATCATTAACTTTGCCTGAAATTTCAAAAAAATTATTTTCTAAATTATCATCTAAAATTATGATTGTATCCCATTTATTCATTAAAAGAGCAATTTCATAACATACTTTAGCATGGCCACCTGCACCAATTATTACAAGCGTTTTATATTTATTTACTTTCATTCGTTATTTCCTCTAAAAGCTTCCATTGTGACTGAACTATCTGACGAGATTCCTTCTCTATTAATAACAATTCGAATAGTTGAAAGGATTATTTTTAAATCAATGAGAAATGAAACCGATTGCGTATACTCAACATCAAATTTAAATCGTTCAGACCATTTCAAAGAATTTCTTCCCTTGATTTGAGCTAAGCCTGTTAAACCCGGTCTAACTAAATGTCTCTTACTCTGAGTTTCATTGTACAATTCAAGATAGCTAATTAACAATGGTCTAGGCCCCACTATACTCATATCACCTTTGAGAATATTTAATAATTCTGGTAACTCATCAAGACTAGTAGCTCTTAGTTTTTTGCCAAAACTCGTTAATCGAACAGAATCAGGTAACAGATTCCCATTTTCATCTCTTTTATCCGTCATCGTACGAAATTTTAACATCTCAAAAATTTCTTCATTGATTCCCGGCCTTTTCTGCTTAAAAAGAATTGGACTACCCAACTTAATTCTTACCAAAATACCTGTAATAATTATTATTGGTGAAAGAACAATTAAAGCCAGTAAGGATAGTATGATATCTAGGAATCGTTTAATATATTTAGCATAAAAAGATTGATAACCTTGCATTAAATCATTCCCTTAACAATTTCAATTACTCGATCGACATCGTCCATTGTCATCTTCGAATCAGACGGCAAACAAATTCCTTTATTAAAGAGCTTTTCAGCCACATTTCCACCTACGTAATCATAATCTTTAAAGACGGGTTGTAAGTGCATAGGTTTCCAGACAGGACGCGCTTCAATATTTTCTTCGGCTAGAACTTGAATGATATCCATCGGTTGAATAGTGTCACTTTCGATCGTAATAGCAGTTAGCCAATGATTAGCAAAGTCTCCTTGCTCCATTCGATCAGGCCCCATTTTGATTTGTTCAATATCCTTAAAGCCTTCTGCATAGGCATGATAAATAGCCCGTTTCTTCTCCACGCGGTCTTTCAGTACTTTTAATTGGCCACGACCAATACCAGCTACCACATTCGACATTCGGTAATTATAACCGATTTCTTCATGCTGATACCATGGGAAGCTTTCACGAGCCTGGGTCGCCCAGAATTTAGCCTTTTGTATACCTGCTTCATTATTCGAAACCAACATTCCCCCACCAGAAGTGGTGATGATCTTATTACCATTAAAAGAATATATGCCATAGTCACCAAAAGTACCCGTCCACTGTCCCTTATAGACAGTCCCTAAACTCTCTGCAGCATCTTCGATTAAAGGGGTATTATATTTTTCGCAAATCGCTTTGATTTCATCAATTTTAGCCGAGATACCATATAAGTGAACGACAATGACTGCTTTTGGTTTATATTTTTGAAAAGCCTTTTCTAAAGCTTTGGGATCCATATTCCAAGTATCTTCTTCTGAATCAATAAAGACAGGAATGGCTTTCTCATAGCGAATAGGATTAGCTGAGGCAGAGAAAGTCAAGGACTGACAAAATACAATATCGTCTTGCCCCACTCCAACAGCTTTAAGGGCTAAATGAATGGCTGCCGTTCCAGAAGCTAAAGCCGTAGCGTATTTGATGCCTACAATCTGACTCAGCTCTTTTTCAAAGCCATCGACATTGGCTCCTAATGGTGCAATCCAATTGGTATCAAAAGCTTCTTGAACATAAGCTTGTTCATACCTCTCCTCACTCATGTGTGGAGAAGATAGTAATATTTTCTTCATGATTAGTCTCCTCATTATGATAATATTCACCGCTAAAAGTATAACACAAGAAATCTCATTTTGAAGGCATTCTTCGTTTTTCTTTCAAAGATTACATTTATTACATAACCTAGCTAAGCCAGCGTTTAAAAGGCTCACGGTCGACAACTTTTATTAAGAGATAAAGGCATATTAATAACCCACTTCCAACCACACTAACATAGATAAGAGGGGGCATCGATAAAGCCATTTTTTCAACCGTCCCTTCAAGTAATTTCAAGAAAAGAACATGAGAAAGATAAATTAAGAAAGAATACCGGCTAAACCATAGGAAAAGCTTCTCAAAAGGCAACCTATATAACATAAAAGTCAAGACCAAACCGATCGAATAGAAAGTAACCAAAGGTCTTGTATTGGCAATCACTGCTCCCCCACTTAGATAAGATTCTTCAATCAACAAGCCTAGCATTATTACCGTATAAATCAAGATACCATAACGATAAACTTGAAAGCTTTTAAGCTTAGCTTGAAAGTCTCGGCTTAACCAAATGCCAAAGAAGAAGCAAAAAGCATAGCTATAATAGTCTTGGACCTTATCATAAGGAATATAGCCTAGTAGGTGATCACTGACATCTTGGAAGATGAAAAGACCCACGAAGGCTATGGCTAAGTACTTGTTATCGGCAATTTTAGATAAAAGTGGGTAAAAGATATAAAGTCCCACAATTAATGGAACAAAATACAAGTGATAGGAAGTCTTCCCTAGCAAGAGAAACTGCAAGAAGGTCAAAAGACTCAATTCTTCACCTACCAACCAGAAATTAGCCCAAGCATAGATTAAAGACCAGCACAAATAGGCCGGGATAATTTTTATGAGGCGGTCTTTTAAGAAGGCGGGGTAATCAAGTTGTGAATCCAAAGCATCGGTCCGATCCAAACCCCAACCTGAAAGCATTAAAAAGACTGCTACCGCAAAGCGTGTCGCTTGATTAAGGGCTAGGATCCATAATTTATTTTCTCCTAATAAAGGGGCTGTAAGATGAATCAAGAGGACCGCTATCGTTGCAAGCCCTCGTAATAAATCAAATGGAATAAAACGTTTTGTCATTTTTGTCTACCTTTTCTAATTCAATTATTTATTGGTCAATCCAATAATAGAGTTCTAGATAATAGCCGATGTATTTATAGACTTCAGAAGCCATTATCCTTAAGGCCTGGCGACTGTCTTGATAAAGGACTTCCTCACCCTGAGCATTCTTTAAATAAGCACTGACATAATAAAAGTGCATATCCTTTCCCCGACTCGCACGCTCAAAAACCAATCGAGTGCGCCGGCTATGATAGTCGGTCGTAACTACTAAGGCCGTTTGCCATCCCCTTTCTTCCATGATGGCGATAGAATTGGTCGCATTGGTCCAAGTAGAAGTTGCTTCTAATTCTCCAATCACTTGGTCTTCCGATAAACCGGTGTCAATTATAAAGTCAATTAAGGGTTTGGTGCCGATAAACTCATTTAAGGGAGAAACAATCATTGAGTGTGATGTGACATAGCCTTCTTGGATTAATTCAGCTGCCTTCAAGGGACGAACTATTTCCCCACCTGGTACAATCACCACCTCAGCTTCAACCGCTTCTTGACCAATGTCTAAATGACTAGCCAACCAGACTAGATAGGTCACTAGCGCTACAAGAAGGATAAATAGAATCTTTACTTTCATGTTTGGGGCCTCCTTTTTTCATTTAATAGCTGCTAACTAGCTAAGACTAAGAAATAGACACACAGGGCATACAGAATACTGTATAAGCTTCCATTCAAATAATACTCCGCAACCTCCTTGTCTTCTTCTAAACGTTTGAAACACGCAATGGATTTGGCCGTATAAATTAAACCAATCGCATTCACCTGGCCCATGACTAAAAAGATCAAGGAAAGAATCCGCTCCAAATGACCGATTAAAGCGCCCGTCCCTTGTAGACCTTCTTGCTGAATGGCCTGACTGTGAGGATAAGGACTGAAGGCTAGTTTAAATAAAACATTAGCCGGCTTGCCGACCAAAAGGATCGCTAATAACCCCGTCAGCATTTGACGGTTCAAAACGCAGGGAAAACAGACCCTAAGGAGTTAGTAAAAAACACTTGGCCTAACAGAATGATGAGGACAATATGTAGGATTTGATCAATTAAGAAAGTATATAAGCGATAAGAAGGCTGAAGCTTGTCAAAGCCACTCTTTATACAGTCGATCAGACTGTAACTAATCCAAAGCATCAGATAAGCATAAAAGGCCGGCCAAAAGACTTGATAGTATAAGCTCCGGATTAAGGGATAGAAGAAAAAAAGGCCATGAATCGCTAAATGAGTTGCCAAGGCTTGCCTGTTAGGCTGCTTGTCTACAGCTAATTGAGGACTTTATAATTGAAAATCACCTAAAAAGTGCAGGATTAAAATCATGATTGTCCATTGATTAAAGGGACTCATGATTCCCCTCCAAAAATTCTGCAATCGTTTCTCGACCCCTCAAGTAGATCTTAATATTACCCAGTGATAAGCGCTTGCTCAGACTGCTCTGACTGATTTGAATCGTTTGGGCAAAATGGGCCTGATCAAATTCCGCTTGGTAGATCCCTTCTTCAAGCATCAACTTGAAAGTCTCCCGTTGCAGGTCGGTCCATTGGCTTTTCAAGGTTTCACTCAAGAGAAACAGGCTATTGACCATCTGATTAATCGAGTCGTCTTGGGTCCTGAGCGCCAGATGACACTTGTTACCATAATGATTACGGTGGACAGCTTCAATCGCCTCCCGCGCTCGCCAAAAGGCTGGACCATCGGCTCCGATACTTCGTTCAGGATCGATGGCCGTCGTGATCTCACCGATACCGATTCCCAGCCGAAAAGGATGGGGCAATGTGACATATAAGTCATCTAAAAAGTTCAGCCAGTTTGAATCCAACTTCATAATCACTTGAAACTCATCGCCAACTGTTAAGGTCAATTGAGAAAGCAACTGCTTTTGATACTTCTGATTAAGGCGCTTGAATATGTCTTGCACTTGCTTTTGGAATACCTTACGTTCTTTGATTTGCTTAGACTTAATAAAATCCCCGATAATAACCACATCACTAGCCATCGAACTCCTCCTTCCTGCCTACTGCCTACTTACTTCATTTTTTACCATTGTTAGAAGAATCTTACGATCATAACTGGTTAGGTTCCCCTTTCCTTGAGGAAAGTAATTGATATTTCTTTCCTCATTCAAGGAAATTTTATAAACTTGCCTTGTTTAGGGAAAGTTTACCCTAAACAACCTTTAAAAGCAAGCGATCCCTTGCGAGCATTCATCTGAAAAAAAGCATCCGCTTTAGGCTTAGGTCAAAAGACCCATGCTTCTTTTGCGAATGCTTAATAAAACGATTGCTGATTCATCTGTTCATCCATCGCAACCACCTGGTCGAAGCCTAAGGCCACGATATAAGTACCGATATTAGGTAGTTTAAGGTGGCTAGCTAAGGCGTCCTTGTAAAGTTTCAACTGGTAGCGATACTTGTCTTTTAACCCTTCCAATTGTTCTTGTTTGGATTGACTCAGATGCGGACGGTAGCGGTCCGTCTTGAAGTCAATCAAGACAAAACCTTGATTAGGTATCACATAATAGCTATCAATTACCCCGTGAACCAGAATCGAATCTTGCTCCATCTGCATACTTTGCTTGCTCTCAGTCAGATTGGCGAACAAGTCCTTAGCCGGTACCAGGTAAGAAAAAGCTTGTTCCCGTTTAAGTTGATCGCTGTTTTCTATCATTTGTTGGCCGATCGGACTTCGGAGGAAGTTAAGAATTGTTTCCAGGTACAGATGTGGCCGATCTTCTGCTTCCATCAAACCTCGCTCAATCATCGATTGGATCTGGTCTTGTAAGATCTGATTATAATCGGCTGGGTCAGCTAATTTAAAGGGACCAAAGTCCACCTGCTCCATCAGATAGTGGTTCAAAGTTCCTATCCGAGCTGCATCAAGCGTTTTGGACTGCATAAAGCTTGGGGCTTCAAAGGTATCTTGCGTATAGCGAATCCCTTGAATCCCTTGATTCCCTTGATCTATATCAATGGATGCATCTAGCTCATGCATAGATTCCTTCCGCCGGTCTGCATAAAAAGAAAGAGCTGGATGCGGTGGTTCTTCGAACAAACGTTTTAATTCCGAAACAGATTGATAGGCAGCTGTCTGACTGGCTAATTGATAAGGGTATTGGGCAGTTAGCAATTCTTCAAGCTGGTTGATCCTCTCATGCTTGTGCTTGGGTTGATCGAAAGCTTCGCCCTTTTGTAGCGCCTTCAACCAGGCCGGCGGGCTGGCTATTGGATGGCTAGCCGTCACGCTAGGTACATTGGCTTGAATTTGGTCTTCAGTATAGATACGTGTGATAAAGTCTTGAGCAGTAATTGTGGCGAGTGATTGATGGTTTCTTTGAGCGAGGGAAGTTGCCTGATGAATCCAATCCAAGAAACTATTAGCTTGTGATCTGAGTTCTAGGGCCACTTGCAAGCTGTCAGGGTCAGTCATCATCTGATAATGGTCGCCCTTTTCTTGCCATTTTTCCCTACTCTCAATCGAACCCACTATCATTAATTTCTGCTCGGTTCGCGTCAAAGCTACATAGAGTACCCTTAATTCTTCGGCTTTTGCTGCTTGATCTAGGAGCATTTGTCGCGAGGTTTTACTGATGGATTGATAATAGACAAAGTCATCCGTTTGGTAGTGGTTCATACCCACTCCATAATGCTTGGTCGCCACAATAGCTTTTTGGCTATCCATTAAATTAAAGCGGTGATTACTGTTAATTAAATAGACAACCGGGAACTCACTCCCCTTAGAAGCATGAATGGTCATAGCCCGCACCATATTTTGATCCTTGTCTAATTGTAGGGGTTCTGCCAAGTCTTTGTCTTGTTCTAAAAGAGTCTCAATATAGTGGATAAAACTTGCTAAACTGCCTCCTAAACCTTGATTAATGGTTTGAGCTTTTTGATAAAAAGCATGAAGATTAAGCTGACGTTGGCGCCCCATATCTAAGCCCACCACATAGTCTAAGAAGGAAGTGTCTAGATAGATTTGCCAGATGACTTCATCAATAGCCTGGTGGCCAGCAAAGTCACGCCATTTTGCAAGTTGGGTAAAAAAGTTTTGCACTTTCTTTTGTATGGCTAATAATGGATGATCCTTTTCAAATACTTGACTCAATAAGCCTTCTACCGCTTGATAGAAGGAAGCTTGTGGATGATTAACCCGAATCAAGGCTAAGTCATTGTCACTCAAGCCTACAAAGAAAGACTTGAGAATAGCGACCAGAGGAATATCCTGCATGGGATTATCGATTAATTTTAAGAGGGCTAAAATTAACTGAATCTCTTGTCGCTGGAAATAGGTCTCAATGGCTTGTGAAGTAAAAGGTAGCTGGTAATGGCTGAAGGCTGCCTGCAAATTGGCAAAGCTGGATTTGGTAGAACTTAGCACCACAATATCCTTAAAGGTCATCAAACGATCCCTACCCAATTCTTTATCATAGATTTGATAGCCTGCGCGCAACTTGGCTTGGATATCTTGAGCAATTAGATGGGCTTGGTAATCAATTCCCTTGTCTATTAATAAATCAGGACGATCTGCTTGCATTTGATCTTCTTCGTCTGAGCGTTCCTTGCTATGTAAGAGCAATTCAATGGCATAGTGGTCTATTTCCTTTGCAATTGTGAAGTCCTGGTTGCCGGTCATCAAACGCTCATTTTTACCATAGGTCATTTCTCCAAAGGATTCATCCATCAAGCGTTCAAACAGATAATTGGTAAAGTTAAGGACTTGGTCCCTTGAGCGGTAATTCTTATCCAAGATAATCAAGTGACCTTGGTCACTGGTTTGGTAAGTACGGTATTTTTGGAGGAATAGGGATGGTTCTGCCATCCGAAAGCCATAGATAGACTGTTTAACATCTCCTACCATAAAGAGATTGCCTTTGGTCGCTTCCACCCTTTCACGTGATAAGTAGGATAAGATGGCTGCTTGGATTTCGTTAATGTCTTGATACTCATCCACTAAGACTTCTTCAAAGAGGGCTTGAAAATATTCAGCTGCCGCCGATGGCTTACGTTTTCCTAATTGAGCATTATAAGGCGCTAAAATCTGCAAGGTTAAGTGCTCAAGATCTGAATAATCAATCCACCCTTCTTGAAATTTATAGTCTTGCATGGCTTGGTAAAATAATTTACTTAGATCGCTTAATTTTCTTAAGTAGGGTTGAATCGCCGCTTCGACTTCCTGCATAGTTTGGTAAGGATAAGGAAAGTAAGACTGAATCTTAACTAAAGTTTCCTTACTAGCTTGACGGTATTGCTTAATTATTTGCAGTGTTTCTAAGTCTTCTTCATGGGCTTTTCCTCTTGAACTCGGCCAGCGGCTAAAGCTTAGGTTATCTAAAAGTTGACTAAAGTGGGCCATATCGTTTTGTAAGAAAGCTTCTGTTAGTTCGACCACGCGCTGCCCTTCTGCAGATAATACTGGTTCAAACTTATCTAGCGTCGGCCTTGAACAAGAAGCTAAGAGACTCAAGCCATCTTGATAAGAACGATCAGCAAGCTTTAACTGTGCTTGAAGTTGGATTTTTAGACTTTCTTGATAGAGTTCACTCTTCCAAAAGCTTTCCAAACCATCGGTCTCAGCCACCATTTGGTCCAACCAGATTAAGGGTTCCGGATTGGCGCGGGCAAACTCATAAATATCTAAAACAATTGAACGCAAGGCTTGATCATCACGACCACTGGTTAAACGAATTAATAGGTCTTGATAATCGGCTTGTGTGACTGCCAGTTGAGAATCGGCTTGACTAATTTGATCAATAAGCTTGTCCCAGACTTCTTCCACCATGACTTGTTTTTGACTTTCATCACTTAAGAGGTTGAAGGCTGGATTAATATCTTCCAGATAGAAGAAGTTTTGAATCACAAATAAACAAAATGAATGAAGTGTTTGGATGTGGGCACTAGGCAGCTGATTAATTTGACTAAGCATGTATCGCTTTTCTTCCCCGTCTAGCGATTGGTTCACCGCTGATTTTAACCGTTTCTCCATTCGTTCTTTCATCTCATTGGCCGCAGACTCAGTAAAGGTCACGACTAAGACTTCTTTCAATTCGGCATAACGTGTCAGTAGATGATTCATAATCCGTTCGATTAAGACCGTGGTCTTACCTGAACCCGCTGACGCAGCGACTAAGATATTATTTCCCCTTTGATGAATAGCCTGCCATTGTTCGTTGTTAAATTTACTATTATCCGGTTTAATCGGTAAGGTTTCTATGATGATCGCCTCCTTCGCTTGCTGCTTTGTTAAGTAATTTTTCCTTCATATGAGCCAAAACTTCTTTTTTATTGACTTGCTTATGGCGATAACGGTGGAAGGATTGTGTTCCATCGAAGCCTGTAATCACTCGGTATTGAGCATTTAAGGAGAGGGTATAAGGATTTTCGTAAAAAGGAGCTAAGGCAATATCACCACTTTGAATAGCCTGAGCTGCTTGTTGGAATTGATAATGCGTATAATCTAAGAGTAAATCGACTTCTTCTTTAGTAAAGAAAGGACTTCTAGCATGATAGCCCGTCTTGGTATAAGTCACCGGATAAATGCGACTTTTACTAGCTTGGTGATCAAAGGATTCAACTATTTGTAAGTCATCCGCCTCAATGGTTACAAACCCTCTCAATGTTCGTTGACTTAAAAGCGTCTTAGTCTGTTGATCAACTTCTCCTTGGGCATAATGTTTGTCCGCTTTATAAAAACTTGGTAAAAGATGCTGGTAAAAAGCACCCAGAGGCTGGTAATCAGGATAATTTTTCAAAGCTACTGCTAAATAAGTTAATAATTGTAAGTCTAAGCCATAATAAGCATCCACTAAGTCAAAGTCTTTTTTACCTGACTTATAATCGACCACTTGTAACAGTTTCTGCTGACCTTTTTGAATACGATCTAAACGGTCGATCTTCCCTCTTATGCTTAGTAATCCTCCCGCAGCCAATGGGTATTCAAAGCCAGCCACTTGACTATTGCCCCCTGTGCCAAAGACTAATTCTGAGGCTAAGGGTTGGTAATGAGTCAAATTGTTTTGTTCTTGCATTAATTGAACAAAATAAAGCAGGCGTTGATTTAATAGATGATGAATCGCCTGCATCCGCGGATGTTTGCTGAGCACTTGGTAATTAGGATCTTGGTTTAAAGCGTCAATCACTCCACCTAATAAGTCCTTAACTTCTTCTTCTGACAAGTCAGCTAAAGATTTCCCTTGGGCTTGTACCAATTGATTGAACTGGTCTAAGGCCTGGTGGAAGTAATCACCTGAAAGCGCAGCATCCAGTTCAAAACGTTCTCTTTCCTTCAATCGTAATCCATAGCGTAAAAAGTGGGAATAAGGGTCAGCAAAAAACTGTTCAATCCGAGACACCGATAGTGATAAGTTGCGACCGAAGAGTGCTAAGGCTAAATTGCTATCAATCTTATCCGGTAGGTCATTAAAATAAAAGGTTTGAATAATTAAGTCGACGATGCCACTTGCTTTAAGGCTTGCTTTGTTTTGCCTTTCATAATCAACCATCAACTTTAATAATTCTAAGAAAGCGGGCTGAGGGCTTTTACCCTGCACAAAGTCTTGATGGATTTGATATAAAATAGGGGCCTTGTTACTGGCATACCGTCCAAAATCGGCTAGTCTTAAAGGCGTTTCTAAAGTTGCATCTCTACTATAGTCAGCTTGGTGAATCAGTTTAAGATTGGCGATGTCTGCCGCTTGTTGCAACCATGGTGAAAAGTTACGGACTTGGTCGCCTTGATGAATGGCATAGGAAATAATCAATTGATCCGTCGCTAACAGTAAGACTTGATAAGCTAATAAGTATTCCATTTGATACCCTTGATGTTCCTGATCGGATAAATATTGATGGGCTAAAAGTTCTTGATTGATAGCTTGGCGATGTCTGGGGGTCAACAAACTATCCCTAGCCTGTTTAGCTGGCAAGGCTTTTTGATCCATACCAATCACAAAGGCAATTTTACAAGGTTGAACTTGAGGGGACACAATATTTGAAATCATCACTTGGTCCAAAGTAGGTGGAATGATATGATAGGTCGCTGCTGAAAGACCAGCTTCTAGGATTTCAAAGAAGGTGGCTAGGTCTAAATCTGCTTGCCCATAGATTTGGTGGTATTCATCGAGACTATTGACCAATACCTGCCAAACTTGTTCATCTTGGCGCGATTGTTCAATCTGACCCTTTTGAAGTGCTCGGTCCCTTAAATCCATAAGAGCTTGCCTGATGCCGATTGCTTCTAATTTTTGATAGAAGCTAGCGGCTAATCCATTCTGGCCTTTGCTGCTTTTTAGGGCTTTTTTATTAAATCCAAAGTGTTCAACCAGATAGGTCCTAATCCAGCTAAAGGCCTCAGCCAGTGTAAAATCATAGACCTGTCCTTCAGCTGAATGAAAAAAAACATCTTCCGTCATAAAGAGCCAGTCATAGGATAGGTTAGCAAAGCGATAACCCTCATACTGATAGGCTATTAAATAATTCTCAAAGGAATAGACCAAGCGCTCTAAGTCTTGGTCAGCTAATTCAGCAAAAGCCGAATGAAACTGCTCCAGCCTTACCAAAGGAGATTTTAAAACTTCTAAAATATCAATCAGTCGCCAGTTATAGCGGTCCAGGCGAATGAGATGTTGGATAAGGGTAAAAAGTGGATGGTCGGTCATAGCCTTAGCATGGTCAAAGAAATAAGGAATTTGATTGGCCGCTAGAATCGGAGCAATCATGGATTGATAGGCTTCTAAATCTCGGGTGTAGACTTGAATGTCTTTATAACGGTAGCCTTTTTTTGTAACCAGATAATGAATGCGATTGGAGACATACCGTAATTCACTCTGGATGGAATCAAATTGTAAAAAGCGGTGGCAGTTAAAGTTTCTATCAGCTCTTTGGTGGGTAGCTGATGGCAGTAAGTCTTGTTGGGCTTTAAAGGCTTGCGCTAAGCTCAAAATCGAATCTTGGTAGTTAAAAGCCTGGTCTTTAATTTCCCAATCGGGTTCAATCGCTAGTCCCATCTGCTGAGCTAAACTGCGAATGCGGTAGTAGGTTGCATAAGGTAAAGCGGTAGTCATCAAGGCTTGATTAGCCCTTAATTCAGCGCTCTTGATGGGTAAGACAATCTTAACTTTACAAGCATGCTTAGCCAAACTTAAAAGTAATTGCATTTCCTGGCTATTAAAGTAATAGTAGTGGTCCATTACAAAGAGATACTTATTTAAATTTTGATGGTTGATATAGTCCATCAAGTCTTCCTGCTTGGCAAAATTATCAATCCGAAAATCACTCAGTGCCTTTAGAAAGGCTTGATAAAGCATTTGTAATTCTTTTTGCTTTTCTATTTCCAAATCCATCCAAGTAAAATCTTGCGCTGTCTCAACTTGTAAATCTTCCACTTGAATATTGCCTTCGATAAATTCTTTAAAAAGAACGACTAAGTCTTCGATAAAACCTTGATAGTGAGCCTGCTTTTGGTAAACCACTAAGTTTTCCCGGTATTGGTTTAAGACTTGCCGTACAATCATCGACAGACCTAAGTCACTAATCTCATGACTGGGCTTTTGATCTTTCATCAAGAACCAGTTTAAGCGTGAAAAAGAAGCCACCTGCAAATTAAAAATAGAGCTGACTTGGTCCACTTGATGGTCACGGATTTCTTCTAAGACAAACTTTTCCATTTCAAATTTCAAGTGTTCTGGCACGATATAATAGACTTTTAAGTCAGGTGTTTCTTTCAATTGGTCCATGATGGCTTGAATAAGAAGGCTTTTTTTATTTTGACTCAAGTCGCCGGTAACAAATTGAATCGTCACGCTATCTCCTCCTTTGGGTAGAAGAACAGGCTGGATCCCTGCTCCAGCCTGTAATTATTATTTTACTTTTGCTTATTGGGCATTTAATTCCGCAATTTTGATAATTACTTCTGTCGCCTTAACCATGGATTCAACTGCCACGAATTCAAAGCGTCCGTGCATGTTTTCGCCACCGGCAAAGATATTTGGGGTTGGAATCCCCATGAAGGAAATCTTTGAACCGTCGGTTCCACCACGGATAGGCACAATGTTAACAGGAATATCTAAAGCTTCCATGGCTGCTTGGGCTAGGTCAACCGGTGTCATATCCTTTTCAATGATTTCAGCCATGTTGTAATATTGGTCTTTCATTTCCAATGTGATAGGTGGTTCAGCATATTCTTTGTTGATGTTAGCAACGATTTCTTCCACCTTGGCTTTACGCTTTTCAAAAAGATCACGGTTGAAGTCACGAATAATTAGCACTAATTCTGCTTCATCGACCGTCCCTTCTACACTTAAGACATGATAGAAACCTTCGCGGCCAGAAGTTTGCTCTGGTACTTCTGCTTGTGGAAGATCAGACATGAAGAGATTCATAATGGTTGTGGCATTAATCATTTTGCCTTTAGCAGTTCCTGGGTGTATATTTTTACCACGAATTTTCAATACTGCTTGAGCCGCGTTAAAGGATTCATATTCTAACTCGCCAACCGGTCCGCCATCCATGGTATAAGCAAAGTCTGTCGCAAAACCTTCTGCATCAAAGTGATCTGCTCCACGTCCAATTTCTTCATCCGGACCAAAGGCTACACGGATTTTACCATGTTTGATTTCTGGATGTTGGATTAAGTACTCCATAGCGGTCACAATCTCAGCAATACCGGACTTATCATCAGCCCCTAACAGAGTAGTTCCATCAGTGGTAATGAGGGTTTGACCTTTATAAGGTGGTAGGTTAGGAAATTCACTAACTCTCATTACCCAATCTTCACTCAAGTGCAGATCTTTACCGTCGTAGTTTTCAAAGACTTGTGGCTGCACATTTTCAGAATTAAAGTCGGCTGTATCTACGTGAGCAATAAAGCCAATGCTGGCTACTTCTTTATCAGTATTAGCCGGTAAAGTAGCTGTGACAAAGGCATTTTCAGGATTTAACACCACTTCTTCCATACCGATTGCTTTTAATTCATCGACCAAAAGATTTAAAAGGTCAAATTGAATGTCAGTCGATGGAATGGTGGTTGAATTCTCATCCGAGCGAGTATTAATCTTAGCGTAACGAATTAAACGTTCTTTAGTTTTTTCAAATAAGTCCATAATCATTCTCCTTTTTATTCATAAGTAAAGGGATCAGTGGAAACTGTGGAAGCAATCACTTCAAGATCCCAACCCTTTTGTTCGATAGCTTCTTTTATTCTGGCCACTTCGACCTCAATAAATAAATGCTCAATATAATGACTGGCATCAATAGTCATAAAGGGCTTTTCATATAGATCATGCCCTGTATGGAAGCTGATATCTCCGGTAATAAAGACATCGGCTTGGACCTTTTCGACCTGGTTCATAAAGCTGGCTCCGGCTCCGCCTACAATAGCAACTCGTTGATAAGTGGCTTGCGGGACTTTTTCAATCACTGTTAAAGCAGGTCGTTTGAAGACTTGCTTGACATAGGCAAAGAGTTCATGGCGCGTTAGAGCTCGAGGCAAGTTGCCTATCCGGCCAATCGCTACCTGTCCTTCTTCTAGATCGATTAAGGGTTTAATATCAGTTAACTTCATAGCTTGAGCCAAAATATCATTCATGCCACCAGGGGCGGCGTCATAATTGGTGTGCATGGCAAAGACATTGATGCCTGCTTGAATGGTTCTTTGATACATTTTTATCTGGGGCTTAGACTGGTCGAAACGCTCGATTGCTTTGAAGAGGGGCGGATGGTGTAAAATCAAGCTATCTACATCTTCTTCAATAGCCTCTTCAACCACTTGTGGTCGCATATCCAAAGCGACCATCACCTTTTTAATCGCTTGTTCAGGATGGCCAAAGTGTAAGCCGACCTTATCCCACTCTTCGGCATAAGCCGCAGGATATTTTTGATCGAGATAAGCCATTAACTCTTTAAAAAAGAGCTTTGTCATAGTCTACCACCTCCTCTATTTTATCTATTTCGGCTTGAATAATGTCTACCTTATTTTTGCGGTCTTGGGCCATTTGCTCATATTCTACTCCATGAAACAACTGATTAAGAATAAAATGGTGGTGGTTTAATTCATTATGCCAGTAATCTTCAAAGATTGGCCCCCTTTGAGTCAAATGTATGGGACCAAACATGATTTCTTTATCAGTGTAAATTGCTTTTTCTGCTTGCTTTTGAGCAACCATTACTTCATAAAATTGCCCCTTTTCATCAATAAAGCATTCGTTAAGAATATGGTAATAATGATCTTGTAACCAGGCTCTGACTTTGGCAACTGCTGTGTTAGCTTGTAAGACTAAGAGTTTTGGTAATTTTCCCGCATGATAACCTGCTTCTAAGATGGAGACAATCAAACCACCTCCCATACCACAGATAGCTGCTGTATTAATGGCATCACTGGTTTCAACTGCCGCAAAGCCATCGCCAAGACGGACGATGATTTTATCTTGCAATTGACTTTCATTGACTTGTTTCACAGCCGATAAATAAGGTCCTTCCACTACCTCACCTGCCACTGCAAATTCTATCTGTTTGTTTTTAAGTAAATTACATGGTAAATAAGCGTGATCACTACCGATATCTGCCAACCGAATCGGCGCTTGACCATATTGAACGATATATTGCGCAACTTTTTCCAGTCGTTGAGATAGTCTTTCGATATTCATCCGATACTCCCTTTCATAAGTCTATTATATACTAGAAAAGCATTTTTGAGACTACCTATTTTTTATCTGTAGATGATTTTGGCTAAATCATTATAGTTATCGACCACATAATTGGCCGGTAAGTGGGACTGTTTGTTTTCATTCAAATGATTAAACCAAACACAATCAAGCCCTGCGTTTAAGGCGCCTTGAATATCAGCACTCAAGGAGTCGCCAATAACGAGTGTCCTTTTAGAATTGAATTCTCTTATATTTTCAGCGACATAATCGAAAAAGCCTTTAGAAGGCTTCACATGGCCAATCTCTTCTGAAATAAAAATTGCTTCAAAATAAGGATTCAACTTTGCATGTTCTAAGCGCGCCCTTTGAATAGCAGAAATACCGTTGGAAATGGCAAACAGACGCTTCCCCTCCTTAAGACAAGCATCGAGGAAGCTTCTTGCACCTTCAATTAGCTGGGCTTGTCTGCCTATACACTTTTGATAGGCTTGAGCCAATTCTACCCCATCCCGCTGATAACCAAAGTGATCAAATAATAAGGCAAAACGACTAGAAATTAGTGTTTGCCGATCAATTAACCCTAACTCTAACTTGTCCCATAAAGAATGATTGAGCAAAACATAGTAGTCAATAAAACGAGGAATAGCTTGCTGGGGAACCCCTTCTTGGCTTAAGAATTCAAGTAAGGCTTGGTCTTGGGCTTGATTAAAATTAAATAAGGTGTTATCTAAATCAAATAATAATAATTGATAAGTCAATTGATCCTTCCTTTCATTCTTAAAGTCACTATTATGCGCTTATTATAAACCAATTTGTCGATAATATATAGCTTACTTAAGTAAATATTTAATAAATTTTTATTATTCAGCTAGACGCACTCAATCATAAAAAAAGCCGGAAAGCTATTAAAGCTTCCGGGTCATCTGTTTAAAGTTCCTTTTTTAAAAGTCAACTTGATCAGGGTCGCTTTGTGTTTTCACCCCCTCTAATTGATCCAACTTTTTGCGGTCTTCTGCTTCTAGCTCAAAGTCAAAAATGTCTAGGTTCGATTCAATATTAGCCGGTGTTTTTGATTTGGGTAAGGGCAGAAAGCCTTTATCAAGCGACCATCTTAGGGCAACTTGCGCAACACTTTTCTTATATTTTTTTGCTATTTCTTCGACTGGCACTTGCTCAAAAAGACTACCACTTCCTAGCGGACTATAGGCTTCTAGAACCATATCATGTTGTTGGCAAAAATTAACTAAATTCTCTTGCGTAGTTCCCGGAGCGAGTAAGACTTGGTTAACCATGGGCTTTATCTTGACAGAGGCTAGTAAAGCAGCTAAGTGATGAACCATGAAATTGGACACCCCAATGGCTTTTAGTTTTCCATCTTGATATAATTCTTCCATCAACTGCCAAACTTCTTGATTAGCTTGCATCCATGCCTTGTCCTTGCGTAAGTGAACGGGATTAGGCCAGTGAATTAACAAAAGGTCTAAATAATCTACTTGCAACTTTTGCATGGATTCTTCCACCGCTTGCTTGGCTAGACTGTAGGAATGCTTGTCATTCCAAATTTTAGTAGTTAGAAAGATCTCTTCACGTGGAATACCTGAATCTTTAATGGCTCGACCGACACTGGCTTCATTGCCATAGACTTGAGCAGTATCAATGTGACGATAGCCTACCTTTAAGGCATGAAGGACACTTTGATAGGCTTCTTCACCTTCTTTTAACTTCCAAGTACCAAAACCAATTTTAGGAATCTTGACACCGTTCTTTAATAAATAACTTTCCATTAATCTTCCCCCTTTTGCCTACCTTAAGTATAAAACGATTAAAGCGCTTTCGCAAGTAAAGGCTTAAACACGAAAAACTCCTTCCGCTCATTTAAGCGTATGAAGGAGTTTTTCTTGTCTTATTCTATTCGATAAAGTCTTTTAATTGTTTAGACCGACTAGGATGGCGTAATTTTCTCAAAGCTTTGGCTTCGATTTGACGAATACGCTCACGCGTTACACCAAAAACCTTACCGACTTGTTCAAGGGTGCGAATATTGCCATCATCCAAGCCGAAGCGTAAGCGTAGAACATTTTCTTCACGGTCAGTTAAGGTATCCAACACATCCTCTAACTGTTCCCTTAAGAGGGCTGAAGCCGTATGATCTTCTGGACTTAAGGCGCCTTCGTCTTCAATAAAATCACCTAAGTGCGAATCGTCCTCTTCACCAATGGGGGTTTCCAAAGAGACCGGTTCTTGAGCAATTTTTAAGATATCACGTACTTTTTCAGTTGGTAAATCCATTTCTGCTCCGATTTCTTCAGGCGTCGGTTCTCTACCCAGGTCTTGTAACAATTGTCTTTGGACTCTTACTAATTTGTTGATGGTTTCCACCATATGAACCGGGATGCGAATGGTTCGCGCCTGGTCGGCAATGGCTCGTGTGATGGCTTGACGAATCCACCAAGTAGCGTAAGTTGAGAATTTGAACCCTTTAGTATGGTCAAACTTTTCAACCGCCTTCATCAAGCCCATATTCCCTTCTTGAATGAGGTCTAAGAAGGACATACCACGACCCACATAACGCTTAGCAATCGATACTACTAAACGAAGGTTGGCTTCAGCCAATTCTTGCTTAGCTAATTCATCGCCTTCTAAGATACGCTTGGCCAATTCGACCTCTTCATCTGCATTTAATAGATCGACACGACCAATTTCTTTTAAATACATACGAACAGGATCTGCTACCTTTATTTTTGAAGCGGCTGCTTTTTGGGCGGCTGTTAGGACTTCTTCTGGTTTAACGTCTTCTGCTCTAACCATTTGTTGCTTGGTTGGTCCACCATCATCACCTACTACCGCAATCCCTTGGTCTTCCACCTTTTGAATGAGCTTATCAATGCCATTGGCATCTAATTTATATGGAATGGCTAATTGATTGCTCAAGTCATCATAGTGAACTTGACCGAGAATTTTCTTTTCTTTTATCAGCTTTTCAGTGGCCTGGTCTAAAGTCAGCTTTAATTCATTTTTACTTGCTTTATTGTCTTTCTTTTCTTTTGCCATAAAGTAAGCCCCCTATTCTTTTGTCTTTAATTTTCTTTGCAACACCATTAAGCGATTAATCACCTCGGTTGCCTTATCGGCTTCTTGCTGTTGGTGATATTGTTTAAATTGGGTCTTTAATTCTTCAATTTCTTGTTCTAAAAAGGCGATTTGGATGGTATTTAAACAGTCGGTCATCGCTTGATCTTGATAACCAATCGGTTCAAAATCCCACATTACATTCGTTAAAAGACTATTGACTTGAACCTCTTCAATATTACCAACTATTCCTGTTAAAGGCAATTTGTTGCCTTGATAATAGTAATCCGTCAAGGCTAGAAAGGCCTTTTGTGAAAAGTCATGGTAGAGAAATGGCAGCTCATTTAATTTTTCTAAATAATTCCAAGCCTCTTGATAGTACATTAAAAAGCCTAACCATAATTTTTCACTTTGAAAGGCTTTAAAAGAATCTACTTTTAAGGCCTGCTGATCACTTTGTAATTGCGGAGGTGGTTGATGATGGTTGATAGCTGGTTGCTTTTTAGCAGTCTTTCTTTGACCTCCACTCAAGCGCAACATTCGCTCTTGCAAGAAGCTTTCTGCTATTTGAAATTCTTCAGCAAGTTCCACCAGATACAATTGTTTCTCGACGGGTGATTGGATTTTGTTTAAATCAACTAATAAACGGTCGATATATTCCGCCACAGCAGCTTTATCATCCATTTGAAAGAATTGCTTGTGATAATTTTTGAAAAAATTAAAGGAAGTTTGTGCTTGGTTTAAAAGTGTTTGGAAGGATTCTTTTCCCCTGGCTTTCAACCACTCATCAGGGTCCATCCCTCTAGGTAAAAGGATTGATTTAAATTGGGCTTTGGGAAAATCTTTTCCCAATTCAAAGGCTTTAGCTGTAGCTTTTTGCCCTGCTTCATCGCCATCAAATACAAAGAGAATTTCATTGGCTAATTTGGTCAAATAAGACAAGTGATCATGGGTCAAGCTAGTCCCCATGGTAGCTACTGCCTGTTCGAATCCTGCTTCGTAAAGTGCAATCACATCCATAAAACCTTCACAAACTATAATTTGTTTTAACTTGCGAATGGCTGGTCGTGCCAAATCAAGATTATAAACCAGCTGACTCTTATGAAAAATAGTGGTTTCAGGCGAGTTAACATACTTACTCTTGCGAGAGTCCCCTGCTTGATAGAGGCGTCCAGAAAAGGCTAAAACCTTTCCTTGATTCGATCTCAAAGGGAAGATAATCCGTCCACGAAAGCGGTCGATAATGGCTGGACTATTTTCAGCTTGGTAAAAAATACCCGAAGTCAGTAATTCTTCTTCAGTGAAAGACTGATCCTTTAAATAAGTCCATAAGAGCTCAGAATTATCAGGCGCTAACCCTAAAGCAAAGGCATCAATCGTTTCCTTCTTTAAGCCACGATCGCTTAAATAAGCATAAGCTTGATTACCATTTTCTGTAGCAGTTAAAAAGTAATGATAGAATTGACTAGCTTTTTCATAGATCGCATACAATTGTTTATCTTGATGAGGAATTGGACTATAATCATCTTCAGCTAATAAACTTGAATCCAAAGGGTAGTCTGCAAACTCTGCCACCTTAATAACCGCTTGTTTAAAGGATAGCGATTCAATTTCCTGGATAAAACCAAAGACATTGCCCGCTCTACCACAAGAGAAGCATTTGAAGATTTGCTTTTCGGTATGAATGGAAAAGGATGGGTTATTGTCTTCATGAAAAGGGCAAGAGGCAGAGTAGCCTGGACCCCTTTTAGTCAGTTGCACATATTGACTGACAACGTCTTCGATTTTAACCGACTGCCTGATAGCATCAATCACCTCATTCGGTATATAGGCCATGGCCTGCCTCCTCTAATAAAATTTCAAGCTTGTTTTAAACAGCTTTAGTAATTGGCTTTTTAGCTTTCCACAGTAGGAAGGCACCCATCATAAATTGAATCACAATTACAAACAAGCCTTTGAGCGAATCGCCCGTTAGTTGGGTAATAATTCCCAGAATGGTGGTACCTAAAACTGATGAAAATTTACCGAAAATATTATAAATACCAAAAAGCTGGTTGTTTTTCTCCAGTGGAATAATAGAACCAAAATAAGAACGACTAAGAGATTGAATCCCACCTTGAGCTGAACCTACTAAGATAGCGATGATCATAAAATCCACAAAAGAGGATAAGGATAGGGCCATTAAACAAATTAGAATGTAGGTCCCAATACCTGTAAAAAGCATAGTGCGCCTTCCCCAGCGTTTGGCTAAGATGCCATAAATAATCGAGCACGGAAAGGCAACGATTTGAATCACTAACAACATCAATATTAACTGAGTAGCTGTTAAGCCCTGGTCACTTCCGATGGAGGTAGCCATTTTGATAATCGTTCCTACCCCGTCTATGTAGAAGAAATAGCCGATTAAGAAATAAACAATCACCTTGTCTTTGGTTAGTTCCGTTAGAGTTTCTTTGAGAGAAGCTAAAGTTGAAGCGATAATATGGGGCTGCTTTGGGTGGTCCATATAGACCTGGTCGACATTTTTCCAATAAGGAATGGTAAAAACAAACCACCAAACAGCCGTTAAAAGAAAACCGATATTAACCACTACACCCTCTTTTAACCCACTTGAAAATTGTAAAAGCATAAAAATTAAGAAAGGAATCACACTTCCGATATAACCAAAACCAAAACCGGCTGAGGACACTAAGTCCAAACGGTCGCGACTGGTGACATCCATCAAGGAAGCATCATAAAAAATATTAGCAGTCGAAAAACCGACAGCTGAAAAGCCATAAAGTACCAATAGCCACTGCCAAGAAACTTGACCAATCAAAATCATCGATAGCACTGAGAAAACACCTAAGAGCGTAGCAGTGGTAAATAATTTTTTACGGTAACCAGGAAAATCTGCTAAAGTCCCTAAAAAAGGAGCCATCATAGCGACAGCGATCGTCCCGATAGCATTGGTATAACCAAGATAAGCTGTTGAATTAGCATCAGAGACCCCCGCATTGGTGGCAATACTCTTATAAAATATAGGGAATAAAGCGGTGGTGATCATTAAAGAATAGGCAGAATTGGCCCAGTCTTGTAGAATCCATGAAAATTCCTTCTTGGTATAAGTAGAACATAGCTTTTTCACTTTATTGACTCCTATTCATCCATTAATAAACTTTCAAACAAGTCTAAAATATCTTCGCGACCTTCTCCGGTTACCGATGAAAAAGTGAAAAGCGCATCGGTTGTTGGTAAATTTAAACTTTTCTTATAGAGGGATAAATGTTTATTCCATTGGCTTTTTTTGATTTTGTCCGCCTTGGTCAAACAAATGGCAAAAGGAATGTCTAATTCTTCGGCAAATTGATACATTGCTTTGTCTAATTGAGTGGGCTCGTGACGAATATCCATCAAGAGGATTAATAAACGAAGATTTCTTCTTTGCCGTAGAAAATTCAAATTCATCTTGGCCCAATTTTTACGATTTAGCTTGGAAACCCGAGCGTATCCATAACCGGGCACATCCACGACACGAAAAGCAGCGTCGTTTACCGAATAAAAGTTTAAAGTTTGGGTCTTACCAGGCTGTCCAGAGGTCCGGGCCAACTTATTACGTTGGAGGACCTTGTTAATAAAACTGGATTTGCCAACATTTGACCGCCCGGCAAGGGCAATCTCAGGCACTTCATCTTGTGGCGCTTGGGACTCTTGAACAGCTGAAATTACAAATTTTGCTTCTTTAATGTGCATTCGTCTACCCCATTTTTTATTTGCTTATCTTGCGATTACTCTTATTATAATAAGTGGCGCGACTTTTGCCCAATACCGTGTCTTTTGTGACCTTGATGCGTGAAATATCTTCTCTTTGTGGTACTTCAAACATAATATCTAACATAGTGTTTTCTAAGATTGACCTTAAACCACGCGCTCCAGTGTCGCGAATAATAGCCTGGTGAGCAATTTCTTCCAAGGCCGCTTCTTCAAACTCTAGTTTGACATCTTCCATTTCTAAAAGACGTTGGTATTGTTTAACCAAAGCGTTCTTAGGTTGGGTTAAGATACTGACTAAATCTTCTTGTGATAATTGATCCAAGACCGTTAAGATGGGCAATCGTCCAATGAATTCGGGAATTAAGCCGAATTTAAGCAAGTCTTCTGAACTGGCTAATTGCATGATATTCTCATCACTATGTTGTCGATGAGTATCCGTACCAAAACCAATTACTTTAGAGCCTAAACGTTCTTTAATCGTAGTTTCAATGCCAGCAAAGGCTCCACCTACAATAAAGAGAATTTGCGAGGTGTCGATTTGAATATAATCTTGGTTAGGGTGCTTACGCCCTCCCTTAGGTGGGATATTGGCTACCGTTCCTTCTAAAATTTTAAGTAGAGCTTGTTGGACACCTTCACCTGAAACATCACGGGTAATCGAGGTGTTTTCAGATTTTCGTGCAATCTTATCGATTTCATCCACATAAATAATCCCTTTTTGAGCACGTTCAATATCATAATCAGCAGCTTGTACTAATTTCAGTAAGATATTTTCAACGTCTTCCCCCACATAGCCTGCTTCGGTTAGGGTGGTAGCGTCCGCTATGGCAAAAGGAACATTTATAATGCGAGCCAAGCTCTGGGCTAAGTAGGTTTTACCCGAACCGGTCGGACCGATAATACAGATATTAGACTTTTGCAATTCGACATCATCGTCATCAAGGGCTTTAAAGTTGATGCGCTTATAATGATTATAAACTGCCACGGCTAAAGATTTCTTAGCTTGATCTTGGCCAATCACATATTGGTTTAGTTGATCAACAATCTCTTGCGGTTTTAACACTTTAACTGGTTCTTGCTCTTTTTCAAAGCGCATCTCTTCTTGAATGATTGATTGGCATAAATCAACACATTCGTTACAGATGAAAACATCTGGTCCAGCAATAATCTTATCGACTTCATCTTGTGATTTACCACAAAACGAGCAGTAATAATCATTGATATTTGTAGTCTTTCCCATGTTTCCTCCTTTTTGGTCTTACTTACTTAAATAAGACTAAAAAGGGACGCAAAAGTCACTTTAAAATCAGACTGTTGCGATCCCTCTTTTGTTATTTCTTCTATTTTAGTATCCTATTTTTCTTCAACAGAGTCAACAATTAAGCTCATGGCTTTCTTCAAGCGAATATCAGACTTCAACATATCTTCAGTCACATATTGTTTCACTTGATCAGTTGGCATTCCGTATTGACTGGCTAATAATTCAATTTCCTTATTAACTTCTTCTTCATTGACATCAATCTTTTCTTTTGCAACGATTGCTTCTAAGACTAAGTTCGTTTTAGTTCTTAGGTCTGCTTCTTCTGCAAACTGTTCATGGAGATCTTCACGAGTGCTACCAGAAATTTGGTAATATAGATCTTCGTTAATTCCTTGACGCTTCAAGTTGTTTAAGAAGTGATCCATTTGACGGTGGATTTCTTCGTGAACCATTGCTTCAGGCATTTCGACGATTTCAGCATTTTCAACCGCTTGACGTAATGCTAAATCTTCAATGACCTCTTTAGCTTGCTTTTCTTTTTCTTCTTCTAATTGAACACGTACTTTATTACGCAATTCGTCCAAGCTTTCTACTTCGTCATCTGCATCTTTAGCAAATTCATCATCGAATTCTGGTAATTCTTTTGCTTTTACCTCGTGAACACGCACTTTGAACATAGCGTCTTGACCAGCCAGTTCCTCCGCATGGTATTCTTCAGGAAAAGTAACTTTAACTTCTACATCATCACCAGGTTTAGCACCTACTAGTTGATCTTCAAAGCCAGGAATGAATGAATTGGAACCTAATTCTAAGGAATGGTTTTCACCTTTACCCCCTTCGAATGGTTCCCCGTCGCGGAAACCTTCATAGTCGATTACGACAGTATCGCCTTCAACCGCTGCATCCTCTTTAACAACTAATTCTGCTAATTGTTGACGCTTTTCTTCTAAGCGCTTTTCTACATCTTCATCGCTTACCTGGCGGTCTTGTTTTTCTACTGTTAAGCCCTTGTATTCACCTAATTTAACTTCTGGTTTTAAGGTAACTTTGGCAGTAATAACCCATGGCTTCCCTTTTTCCATTGATTCAATATCAATTTCAGGTTGAGTAACCGCTTCAATCTCTGCTTCTTCCACAGCTTGTTGATAGGCGCCTGGGATTAATTGGTTTAATACTTCTTCATATAATGAAGCTTCACCATAAACATTGTTGAAGATTTGACGTGGTACTTTCCCTTTACGAAATCCAGGTACAGAGATATTTTTACGTACTTTATTGTAAGCTTTATCTAAGCCTTTGTTGATATCTTCTACTGGAATTTCAAATGTTAAAACTCCTTCATTGATAGAGCTTTTTTCAAATTTAGTTGTCATAATTATTCTTCCTCCAAGACTAGTATATAATTTACATACCCATACATTTTAACGAAATTCCCTGCTTTTGTAAACACCAAATCAATATTACCAATAAAGTCTAATAAAATTCATTTTTTGTTGTTAGACTAGGTCTTAGAATAAGTCTGAATTGAAACTAGGTATCTGACTAAAAATTCGCTATAATAAGACTTATTGAGGAGTGAGTCCATGTTTAATTATCCTGCAGGACAAGGTCCGCGTTTTAAATTTAAAAGGAAAGAAATAACATCCAAACAAAAAACACAATACGGTAGTCGAGGGATGTCCTTTGAAGAAATGATCAATCAGAGTAATGCTTATTATTTAAACCGGCAACTGGCGGTCATTCATAAAAAGCCAACACCAGTGCAGATTGTCAAAGTCGATTACCCCAAACGATCAGCCGCCCGTATTACTGAAGCCTATTTTCGTCAGGCCTCTACCACTGACTATAATGGTGTCTATCTGGGCAGGTATATTGACTTTGAGACTAAGGAAACGCGTAACAAGACCTCTTTCCCTTTATCCAATTTACATGACCATCAAATCGAACATATGAAGCTTTGCTTCCAGCAAGGAGGCATCGTCTTTTTGTTGATCTACTTTAGGGTACACGATGCAATCTATCTGATTCCCTATCCCCTGCTTGAAAATTTCTTGCAAAAAAACCAAAAGCAAAGCATCCCTTATAGTTTTATTCAAGCCCATGCTTATGCTTGTCCCCAAGGCAAATTTCCTATTTCAGTCGATTATTTAAGTGCCTTGGATGCCTACTTAGAAGAAGTCAAATAAAAAGTCTCTAATAGAAACGAGGAATAAATATGGTGACAGGAAGTCGCGTAGAAAGAAAAAAATATCATCAACAACATCCCCCTAAGAGATCAAAAACAAATTTCATGACCTGGTTCAAGCGCATTGTCATAATAGGCCTGTCTTTAGGTCTACTTACTTTAATAGCTGGTGCTGGTCTCTTTACTTATTATGCCATGTCAGCCCCTGAGATTGACCAAGACGATTTAACTGGTCAAGTCTCTTCTAAAGTCTTTGATAATAGAGGTAATTTGGTCAAAACCCTAGGTGGTAAGAACCGCGATCTAATGACAGCCGATCAAGTCCCTGAAGTCTTAAAACAAGCGGTCTTAGCCATTGAAGATGCGCGCTTTATGGAACACAAAGGAGTTGACCCTATCCGAATTGTAGGGGCGGCCATAGCCAACCTTAGAGCGGGTGACATTCGCCAAGGTGGTTCTACCATTACTCAACAGTTGGTCAAATTATCGGTTTTTTCCACTAAATTTGAAGATCAAACCTTAGAAAGAAAGGCCCAAGAAGCATGGTTGTCCTTGAAGTTGGAGCAAGAATATTCCAAAGAAGAAATCCTCTCTCTCTATCTCAATAAATTGTTTTATTCTAACAATGTTTATGGGGCTAAAACAGCTGCTCGGTCTTTCTTTGATAAAGACTTAAAAGATCTGACTCTAGCAGAAGCTGCTCTTTTGGCTGGATTACCGCAAGCCCCTACGCAGTATGATCCCTATCTTTATCCTGA
Organism: Facklamia sp. P13064; assembly: GCF_050409425.1. Classification (NCBI taxonomy): domain Bacteria; kingdom Bacillati; phylum Bacillota; class Bacilli; order Lactobacillales; family Aerococcaceae; genus Facklamia; species Facklamia sp. P13064. Next base: position 75,458 of record NZ_JBNUPM010000001.1, read on the forward strand.
AGTCGCCCAAGAGCGTCGGGATACCGTCTTACAGGTCATGCTCAAACGTCAAATGATTAGTCAGGCTCAATATGATGAAGCTGTGGCTATTCCAGTGACTTCCATGCTGTCTCCTTTAAATGATGACACCCTTAGTGAAATGGACTTAATAGTCGATGCCTATATCGATGTCGTCGCTCAAGAAGTTCAAGATAAAATGAACTTAAATGTCTATACGGATGGTCTAGAAATTTACACCAATCTCGATATAGACGCTCAAAAATATCTCTATCAAACGGTTCAAGATGCTAATGGCAATCTCTTCCCTAATGATGAAATGCAAACAGCTGTTTCTATCATCAATGTCGATAATGGACAGCTCACCGCCCTATCCGGTGGACGTAACCAAGAAGTGGCTATGGGACTTAACCGCACAGCCACCCTTAACCGCAGTATCGGTTCCACTATGAAACCGTTAGCCGATTATGGACCAGCGATTGAATACCTCAATTATTCAACTGGCCAAACGGTCGTTGATGAACCTTACACTTATACCTCGGGGGATGAAATTTATAATTATGATAGAGACTACAAGGGAAAACAAACACTTAGAGAAGCCTTAGTAGGTTCACGTAATATTCCGGCCTTGAAACTCTTACAAGAAGTGGGCTTAGACAAGTCTTATTCCTTCCTACAAAAGATGGATATAAATATTAAGAACAATAACCAACGCGAATTAGTCGAATCCAATGCCATTGGGGGTGAAATGACGCCCATTCAATTATCGGCTGCCTATGCGACTATTGCTAATTATGGTAACTATCATAAACCCTATACCGTTAACAAAGTCGTTACTCAAGCAGGAACCATTCAAGAATTTCAAGCGGAAAGTCGTCAAGCTATGAAAGACTCTACTGCTTATATGTTAGTGGATATCTTAAAGGGTGTTCCTGGAACCTTTGCTGAAAAAGCGGGCGTCAATGGTCTCTACCATGCTGGTAAGACCGGAACAACCAACTATTCCGACCAACAAAGAACGGAAATTGGCATTGATCCACAAAGTTTTGCTGCACCCGATGCTTGGTATGCTGGTTTTACTCCGCAATATGCCATTGCCACTTGGGTGGGCTATGATGATCCTTATAAGGCTGGTAATCAATTGAGCTATCAGGATTCACTTATTCCACAGCTGATTTACAGCCAGATGATTCAATATCTGATGCAAGAAGTCCCGATAGCTGATTGGCAAAAACCAGACTCGGTCGAAGTAGCTGAAATTGAAAAATATACCCAGCCACTGCAAAAACCAAGTCCCCAAACACCTGCCAATATGCGGTCAAATGAACTCTTTGTAAAAGGTAGTCAACCGACCCAGATTTCACCTGTTTATAAAGTATTAGCTTCACCAAGTGGTTTCGATGCGGAATACAATGAAGAGACTGAAGAAATTGAAGCCAAGTGGGAACCATTAACCATTCAAGCTAGCTTTGAGTTAAGACTGAATGGTGAAATCGTCTATTCAGGAACAGATACTGAATTTAAAGTTCCAGCACCTGCTCCTGGCTATTATGAATTAGGCTTACGCATTGTCGATGGCCATTCTGCCTCTGATCAATTAATTATTACCTTTGATTTATCTGTCGAAGAAACGACTACTAGTGAAGAAACTACCTTAGAAATTAGCGAAACGACTCTGGCTCCAGATCCTAATCCATCTGATTCAGAAGACAAACTGAATACTGTCGAAAGTATTGGCGGACCTTAGAAATTTAGGCTCCTATTCAAAAGCTTCATCCTCCCTATATAGGAAGATGAAGCTTTTATTTGTACAAAATAAAGCCTAGCTGTTCGATAAATCTCACCGATCAGCTAGGCGGGTTCTTTAGTCCTTGTTATGCCATTTTAAAATGGGTATTTTAAATTTGGATGTTTGATTGGGTTTTTCTGATTGAATACTTTGATTACGGTGGTTGTATTGCTTGCTTGCCACTATAGCCTCATCTACAGTATGAATGTTTTGTTCTTGCCAATTCAGCAGTATGCGGTCAATATACTTTAGATTAAAGACTTGACGAATAGCCGCTTCTTTAAGTGCTTGATAGACTAGATCTGGCTGATAACCATCCTTTTGAATCCATTGGTAGAGCGTTTCTAATTCTACACTTGAAAGTGAACGGCCGAATGCTTCTTCAAAGACTTGAATCAATTGTCCGGCCTTAACTTTCTGGTCAGCTTGAACTTGTTTATTGGACAGAGCTTCTGTCTGACTTGTTTTTTGGTCAGCCACTAATTGATCTAACTTATCAAACAAGGGACGCAAGGTATAATGGTCCGTTTGTTTACCCTCTTCATCTGGTACTAATTCAATATTAAGATAGTTCTTATCTAACAAGGAATTGAGTGTTTCGTAGAGAAGGTCACTCTCCCAAGCAAATTGATTGGATAAGTTTATAATAGTATCTGCAGATTGGGACTGATTAATTTGCTTCAAGAGATAAGTAATAAATAAAAATTCATTTGAATTAAGGCCTAGTTGACCAAAGTGATCAATCAAAAGATTCGGTACCATGGTGTAACCCGTTTTCATCCAATCATAAACTGAGTTTGCCATTGGTCCAACTCCTTACATTTTATGGGTAGAGACGGTTTAACAAACGTGGGAATGGTGATGTTTCACGGATATGTTCAATACCAGAAATCCAAGCAACAGCTCTTTCAAGACCTAAACCAAAACCAGAACAGGGCACATTACCATATTTTCTTAGATCGAGATACCAGGCATAAACGGCTGGATCTAAATTAAAGGCCTTAATATTCTCTGCTAAAGTCTCATAATCGTCGATCCTTTGTGAACCACCAATAATCTCGCCATAACCTTCTGGCGCTATCATATCGGCACATAAAACGGTTTCTGGGTTGTCAGGGTTGACTTTCATATAGAAAGGTTTGATAGAGCGTGGCCAGTTGACAATGAAGACTGGTTGTTCATGTTGGTTAGCAATAAAAGTCTCGTGTGGTGAACCGAAATCATCGCCCCACTCAATATCATCAAAACCATTATCTTTTAATAATTGAACGGCCTCAGTGTATTCAATACGTGGATAAGGAACTTGAGTATACTTTTCAAGCACATCAATATCACGCCCTAGTGTTTCCAAGGCCATGCTGCAGTTGTCAATCGTATTACGTACCAAGTAAGCCACATATTCTTCTTGGACTTTTAAGCTTTGTTCGTGGTCGGTAAAGGCCATTTCAGGCTCCATCATCCAGAACTCAATCAGGTGACGGCGAGTTTTAGATTTTTCCGCTCTAAAAGTTGGTCCGAATGAGAAGACTTTACCAAAGGACATAGCGGCTGCTTCCATATATAATTGACCAGATTGAGAAAGATAAGCATCTTCTTCAAAATACTTAGTGTGGAACAGTTCAGTGGTTCCTTCCGGTGCTGACCCAGTTAGAACGGGTGGGTCAATCTTAATGAAGCCACGGTCATTATAGAATTCATAAGTTGCACGGATAATTTCGTTACGAATTTGCATAATGGCATGCTGGCGACTAGAACGCAACCATAAATGACGGTGGTCCATTAAAAAGTCTGTCCCGTGTTCTTTAGGTGTAATTGGATAGTCATGACTTTCGCCGATCACTTCCACTGAATGAACTAAAAGTTCATAGCCCAAAGCAGAACGGTCGTCAGCTTGAACAGTTCCGATTAGTTTTAGACTTGATTCCTGCCCCAAGCTCTTAACAGTATCGAATACTTCATCTCCCACTTCAGCTTTTAAGACGATTCCTTGGAAGTAAGTCTTGCCGTCACGTAGTTGTAAAAAGGCAATTTTACCGGAAGAGCGTTTGTTTGTTAACCAAGCGTTAATTTGTACTTTTTGGTTTAAGTGTGATGCCGCTTGGTTCATTGTGATAGTTTCCATTTATTTTCCTCCTACTTATATGTTTGATATGGTTTGAATCCACTTGCCGGTCTTGGCAGAGAGTAGAAAATAAGTGATGGTGTTGTTGTCATTCTTTAAAGTCATTTCCCAGACAGGTTCCGATTGATAAAGACCTAAGCGAGCTTGCATAATCTTTGGCTCTTCAATTTGGCTAGCTGTCACGGATTTTGCTTCTTCTTCAGTAAATAATTCGTTCACTGAATAGTAATGAATGTCTCCACCTTCTCGTTCAATAATAGCATAGTGTTGCTGATTATTCTCGTCAAAAAAATCAAGAGCAAAGGTTGCTTGATCAATGGTGGTCCAATAAAAATTATTAACCTTTTCTACCGCATAATCATATGTCACTAAAGCGATTGCTTCTTCTTGAGCCAAGTTATAAGCTGTCTGACTTTTCATAAAAACAGCTAATAAGGCTATCATGATTGACAAGGTGATGAATGTCAAGATTGAAACTGTCCGTTTACTCATAAGTTTCTATGCTTCCCCTCTAAAATATTCTATTCCTTATTGTAAATTAAATTCTACCAGATGTTCAAGCTTCTGTCTGATTTCTTTAGAATAATATTTGGTAAAGACACGATCGTCTAACAAACAGAAATTTTGACAGTTAAAGTGGCGGTCTAAATAGTCGAAAGCAATGGCAAAATCGACTAGCATTCGATCGATTAATAAGTGATCAAAGATTAGTTCGAACGGCAGATTCAAGTGATCTGCTAATGCTAAAATATAAGCATCTTCTAACGATCTAAAAGGTAAGCGCAGCCAGAATATATGGCAAGGTCGCTTATCTAACAGCCAGTTTTCATTTAAGAGCGACTGCCATTGAATGACTAAAATGGTATCACAATCATCCATAGCCAACCGTCTGATTTTATTTAAGGATCCAGATACATGTTGACCCAACAATCGAACTTGTTCTTGATCTTTTAACTTGCCTTTTATTTGGCGATAAACATCAATAGCTTGCTGGCGATTGTTTACAATAATCAGACTTAAGGGTGGCAGCTGATCAGCTTCAATGCTTTCAAGCAAGTTTTCACCGATTAAGCGACCTTGCTCTTGATTTCTTTGAGAATCTTGACTTTTTTTAGCAATCCAATCGAATGGTACGTCAATGACTAACTTTTCCATTGGTTGTGGTAATTGCAAGTAGTTATATAGATCGAGTCCTAACTGATAATAACTCCCGCTATTTAAGCGAAAATGCAGATCCCCTGGACTAAAGAGTAAGACTTGTTGAAAGCTTTCAAAGGCATGTTGATATTCTTGAACTAAACGAATGGGTTTCCATGTCAGTTGGAATTGATAATAACGATCTTCTATTTGGCTGACACGAATAGTTAAATAACCTTCGGATTGACTAATTTTAGCTTGAAAGTTGTCTAAATTATTTAAAAAGGCCTGTAGGTGCAGCATTTTTATCTTAAGATGATGTGGCTTGCTTGCTAAAAGATCTTTTAATGCTTGTTCTTGAAGCAGTGTTTTTAAAGCCTTATGCATTTGCTGTTGAATGCTTAAGATAGCTCGAGTAGTTGACAAGGACACCTTGACTTCTCTGCTGGACTCCCGCTCAACCGCTCGGAAGTGGTGATTTTGAATTTCACTTTCTAAAAGATTCAATACTTGCCGGATTAGATTAATTAAATGATCCATTCTTAAGATTGAAGCTTGAATAGCAGCATGCGTTCGATCCTGATGATATAAGATATCCAAGACTTGTTGGCACAAAATTAAGAGTTGACTATAAGCCAACTGAATTTGGTGGAAAAAGGACAATTGTCTGCTTAATAGACTGAGATTATCACACACTAGGAGCTGCTGTTTACTAAAACTGCCCTCTTGACTCGCTTCTTCCATCAAATAGCTGGTTTGAGTCAGTACGACTGCTTGTTTATCATGATTGGATAAAGCTTTTTGGTAAAAATAGGAGGCTCGATAATTGGGATAAAGCCCATGATTAAAGCGATTAATTTGATCGCTAATCTTCAATTCTTGGTTCATTTCCATCAGTAAGCCTGTTTGGGTCTCTTCTAGCCAGACTAAGGTTGAAGCAATCACTAAAATTTCTTGCTGATTTAATTGAGAAATCACCACTTGATCAAGGTAGCGTTTAAAATGATCTAAATGTAAATATTGACTCGGTCTCAATAAGTAAGAAAAAGGGATTTCTTCTTGCTTGAAGAAAGTAGCCCATTCTTCGAGAGCCGATTGACTAGAAACAGCTAATACCAGCGAAGACTTATTTTTAGCTAAAACTTCAAGCAACCAATATTTTACCACTAGTGGATCAATTGGCCGCCATTGTCCTTCTACTACTAATCGATTTGTAGTCTGCATTTTTTCTAACAACCAATTAATTTGAGCTTTTGCTTTCGTACTTAGAAGATTTTCTTGATCAAATGGTGGTTTTTTATCTAATTGAGTGTCTGCTGCTTGATTGAGTATGAATTGCTGCGGTTGTTGAAAGAAAATAATTTCCTGCTTATCTAAAGCCTGAGCTAAATCCAATAAGAGGGTTTGTGTTTTACTAGGCAGTTGCATCCACTTGCTAGCCATCGCATTTAATATTTTTGCGGTTATTTTGGCATCTGCTAAAGCTTGATGTGCCTGGTTAAAGGGAATGTCTAAATAGAAGCTTAAATCTGTTAAATTGAATCCTGTGGCCTGAGGGAAGATAATTTTAGCTAACTTGACGGAATCGATGGCCAAAGGGTTAAAATCATAGCCACACGCTTGGAAATGGTGTTGCATAAAGGTCAAGTCATGGTTGAGATTATGCGCTACAAAAAGACAACCTTCTAAACGCTTGAACCATAAGTTTGCAACTGATTCAAAAAGAGGTGCTTGATCAACCTCTTCTTGTGAGATACCGGTTAATTGTTGGATGTTTTGTGGGACCTCACGTTCAGGATTAATCAGCATTTCATATTGACCAATGATTTGACCTTGATCAATAAGAACCGCCCCAATTTGAATAATTCGGTCTCCACTGTCTAGACGTGGTCCGGTTGATTCGAGGTCGACGATGGCATATTTCATGAAGTCCCTCCTCTCTTTTAATATATTTATTGGTCTTTGAGCCAGTCAATAATGGCAGCGGTTTGGTTAGTTAATTCTCCTCTAATAACCTTTGCTTCGATTTGATCGAGCAATTGTCCAATCACCGGCCCACCTTTTGCCATTTTAAGTGCTTGCATAATTTGCATACCATTAATGGCTAGTTCTTGCCGCTTTCTAATAGGTAAATTACTTATTAAAGCTTCTATTTCTTTTTTGGTAACCATTTGATCAGTGATTTCTAAATAAGTATTCATTTGATCAATCACTTCTTGAGCATAGCCATAGACGGTTTCGATGGTGAAGGTCTGCTGGCTAATTTCATGGTCAAGCTTTAAAAAAGCGACTACTTGATCCATTAAACGATTAGATAAGGTCCACTGCTTCATCAAGTGTCTTTGAGTCTTTTCATCATTAATTTCCATTCCCTTTAATAGCAAGGACCAAGTGATAAGTGGACTAAGGCCTGCTTGTCCTGTTGTTTGATTTACCAAGTAAGTCAAACCTTCTACATAATCAAATTGATTGGCTTGAGGGAAAGCTTGGTCTAGCTTAGCCTTTTTAAAGGATGAAATGGTTTGTGTTAAATAAGACCCTGCCATCATCTTTTCTAATTCAATGCGGATGCGTTCAATGGAAATTTTAGACAGATTGCTAGCTAATTGGCACATGGCTTGGAAAGTTTTTTCTTCTAATTGAAAGCCTAACTGAGAGGCAAAACGAATGCCACGCATGATTCTTAAGGCATCTTCTTGAAAACGTTCCAATGGCTCGCCGACAGCCCTCAGCAACTTATCTTTCAAATCTTGATAGCCCCCATGAAAATCATATAAATTGCCCTTGGCGTCTACTGCCATGGCGTTGATCGTGAAATCTCGTCTCAAAGTATCTAACTCAAGATTTCTGACAAATTCTACATGGTCGGGCCTTCGATAATCCGAATAAGTCGATTCGGTACGGAAAGTAGTTATTTCATAAGAGTTTCCTTGATATAAAACCACAATGGTGCCATGTTGGATGCCTACATCAAAGTGTTTGGGAAAGATGGTTTGAATTTCTTGAGGAAAGGCGGAAGTCGCAATGTCAATATCCCCTATTGATTTTTCTAATAGCACATCGCGAATGGCCCCTCCAACAAAATAAGCCTCATAGCCATGAGACTCAATTTTTTTTAATACAGGAATAGACGCTTGAAAAAGCGAATCCTCTAAAGATATTTGCATGCTATCACTCCAAACCGGATTGAAATTGATCAAGCCATTGCTCAATTTGATCGTAATTATTTGTTTCTAACGCACCGTCAATCTTTTCCATGATCATTTGTTTATAAGCTTGGCGACTAATTTGATGTAAGCTTTGATTGACTTGATCTAAAGCCTTCATTTGGATGGGGACAAATGGATTTTCTTTTAAAAGGCCTCTTTGCATCGCCTCTAGTTGATAATCGGCTAAATCAAACTCTATGTAAAAGCTTTGACCCTTTTTAAGTGAGTTCAACCGGAAATCGTGAAAGGCTTGATCAATCTGATGGTAGATATAATCTTCTTTATAATAGACCAAGGGGGGCTCTTGCAAGGGGGGATAGGATATCTTTATTCCTCTTGGAGCATAGATGACATCATGCGAAAACTCAACCCATTGCAGCTCACTAGGCCTCATTTGTAAATAGGCTAAAAAAATCATTATCTCGCGATTGGGATGAGGATGGTTGAGAATCATCCAATTTAAAAATAAGTGTTTATCTTGAATATTTTCCATGGTCTTACCTCCCTCATGAGTTTTTAAGATTGACTAGAGATTGGACAATTGCTGGATCATGTCAGGTAAATCTTTAGCAAGAACTTGTTGATCCCATGCTAGATCTAAATAAGCCTTAGCTTGCTCTTTTTGTCCTTGATGAAATAAGATTTTGCCTTTTAAATAGGCCAAGAGTGACTCGTCAATGGCTTGTAAATCAAATTTTTCCATAAACAAGTTTGCCTGTTGATAGTCTTTTTGATCAAGATAATAAGCCACATAGGCCGAGAGAACTAAGAATTGATCCTCAGCATTATCCAATAAAGGGTAGTAATCCTCCAATAATTGAATGAGCTTGGCTGTAAAGACTCCCATTCGATCAGCCAAACGCAGGCAATCCATAACCACTCCATCATATGGAGGTAGGCTTTTTAATAGTTGATCTAACTGATTGGCAAATCGGCTAGTTTCTTGTAGATAGGTTAAATTTTCTAATTGTAAGAGTCTTAATTCAAAATGGTCGGGATCGATTTGAAGGCCTAACTCGCAGAAATGATTTGATCGATTGAAATCATTAATTTGGGCATAAAAATGCGCCAATAAATAACATTCATCAGCTGTTTCAATCGTCAAATCTTCATTATCTTGATCAAATAATGCACTGATTTTTTCAGTGTCGATTCTCTCACTACTTAAATAAAGGGCTAAGAGATCTGTTCGCCATTGGCGCCTTAAAGAATCAGCCTCTGAGATAAAATATTCCATTAAGGTCTCAAGATAGTAGATTGCTTTTTCATTAATAGCCTGCATGCGATAGAATTCACTCATTTGATGATAAGCTCGATAATCTCTTGGATGGTCGTTAATGATAGCTTGTAATTCTTTGCGCGCTTCATTTAAGTGTCCTAGCTTAAGATTGACATCCGCTAGCAATAAGCGACCTTCTAGGTCCAAGTCTTGCTTATCGACTTTATCCAACCATTGATAAGCCCTGTCATATTGACTAACTGCGGAATAACTATACCCTAAAAGAAAAGCTAACACTGAGGACGGAAATTTTTGATAAAGAGCTTCATAAGCTTGAATCTGCAGATGTCGGTAGCCTGATTGACCCCAAAAAGCCATTCGGTCTAATATTTGCGCTAAAAAAGCTTCATCCATTCCATCCATTCTTTTTAAATGGCGTTTAAAGAGCTTATATTGCTCCTCAATCTGATTAGTAGACTCCATTAAGCTGAGAAAATTATCCATTTTGGTTCCCTCCATGTCTAGCCTATTATACCATGCTAGACAAAGACAACCAAATAGATCATCCCTTTGAATCTATTTTCATATTACTATTAGAGGATAAAGACTGCTAAATAAAAAAGTGATGAAAGCCAGAAACTTTCATCACCAATCTAATGCTTAATTATTTAACTGCCTCTTTTAAAGCTTTACCAGCTTTGAAGCCAGGAACTTTAGTGGCTGCAATCTCAATTTCTTCACCAGTTTGTGGGTTGCGTCCTTTACGAGCTGCACGATCGCGAACTTCGAAAGTTCCGAAACCAATAATCTGAACTTTTTCACCTTCAGATAAAAATTCTTGAACTGATTCGAATAATGCTTCAACAGTGGCTGTTACATCTTTCTTTGTTAAGTTAGTTTTTCCAGCTACACGTTCTACTAATTCTGCTTTATTTGCCATTAATAAATCTCCTCCTTTATTTCTATAGATTGGAAAATAATCATCTGTTGATTATTTCTTGTATAGAATAACATAACATCAAGGTTAAGACAACGAATTGACCTTGATTTTACAACAAAATCTTCCTATCTCTTAATTTCGATTACGAATAATTAGATTGAGCGGTGTACCGTCAAAATAAAAGGAATCACGCATCCTGTTCTCTAAGAATCTTACATAAGAGAAGTGCATTAATTCTGTATCATTAACAAAGACGACAAAGGTTGGTGGATTGACAGCCACTTGAGTCATATAATAAATCTTAAGCCGACGTCCCTTATCAGTGGGTGTAGGGTTCATGGCAATCGCATCCATCAAAACGTCATTCAAGACCGAAGATTGAATGCGACGATAGCGGTTTTCATAGATTTCTTCCAAAATAGCCGGTAGTTTCTCTAAGCGTTGGCCCGTCTTGGCAGAAACGAAAAGAATGGGCGCAAAAGATAAGTATTGGAATTCATTCCGGATATCATCGGTAAATTTCTCAAATAATTTGTCGGTCTTATCGACTGCATCCCATTTATTGACTAAAATAACCATGCCCTTATTGGCTTCAAAAGCGTATCCTGCTACCCTCTTATCCTGTTCACGAATGCCAGTCTCTGCATCGATTACTAGACAGACAATGTCTGAACGGTCAATGGCTGATAAGGCTCGCATGACAGAATATTTTTCGGTATTTTCATAAACCTTGCCTCGCTTACGAATACCTGCTGTGTCGATTGCTGTAAAATGGCGTCCAGATTGACTAACAAAATCGGTATCGACTGCTTCACGGGTTGTTCCCTCAATATTGGATACAATCACACGTTCTTCTTGTAATAAGGCATTAACCAGGCTAGACTTGCCGACATTTGGCCGTCCAATAAAAGAAAAACGAATGCGTTCGCGATCATCTGCATCCGGACTATCGGCTGGAAAGTGAGATACTAATTGATCTAATAAATCCCCTGTTCCGGTTCCGTGCGAAGACGATATGGGATAGGGATCGCCATGACCTAAAGCATAAAATTCATAGACTTGCTGCCTTTGTTCTGGATTGTCCGCCTTATTGACTGCTAAAACCACCGGTTTATTGGTGCGGTGTAAATAATGGGCTATGGCTTCATCCGCATCGGTGACGCCTTCACGACTTGAGGTCATAAAAATAATAACGTCAGCTTCTTCCATTGCAATTTCAGCTTGATATTTAATTTTATGCATGAGGGGTTCATCACTCATATCAATACCCCCGGTATCAATCAGTCGAAATTCACGACCTAACCATGATCCTGTTGCATAAATTCGATCACGCGTCACCCCTTCATAATCGGCTACAATCGAAAGACGATCGCCAATTAAGCGATTAAATAAGGTGGACTTACCGACATTCGGTCGGCCCACAATAGCCACTACTGGTATTTCCATACTTTCACCTCCATAAATTAAAAACCAATTGTTTCTTCCATTAAGCTAATCAGCAAAATGGAAGAAACAATTGGAGTAAGTAATGTTATTAGAATCGATTACTCAGCATCGTCTTGTAAAGACTTGAATGCATCGCCTAACATGTCACCCAATGTGAAGCTTCCTTCATTGGCTGCATCATTAATTGAGTTAGTGTTTTGACGGGCTTGGTTAGAACGGTTAGCTGTTTGATTATTTGTATTACGGTTTCTTCTTGGACGACGTGGACGATCTGAATCATTTGATTCTTGACGTTCGCGACGAACTGGCTCTTCGTAACCTTCAGGCTTGTCTAATAAAGCTTTAATGGAAAGGGATAATCTTTGAGCTTCTGCATCTGTTGAAAGAACTTTCACTTCAACTTCTTGGCCTTCAGTTAAACGATCTTGAGGAGTTTCAATATGCTCATGAGCAATTTGAGAAATATGTACTAAACCTTCAACACCAGGGAATACTTCCACAAAGGCACCAAAGTTAGTTAAACGTTTAACAGTTCCTGTATGTACAGAACCTTCTGGTGCTTTTTCTTCAATATTTTCCCAAGGTCCTTCTAAGGTATCCTTGATTGAAAGTGAAATACGTCCTTCTTCCTTGTCGATTGACAAGATTTTAACTTCAATTGTTTCACCAACAGTTAATTTATCACTTGGATGTTTAACGTGTTCGTGAGCGATACGGCTGATGTGAACCAATCCATCAACGCCACCTAAATCGATGAAAGCACCGAAGTTAGTTAGACGAGCTACTTTACCTTCTACAATTGTATTTTCTTCTAATTCTTCCATGCGTTGAGCACGTTCAGCTTCACGTTTTTCACGTGCAATTTCTTTATGAGATAAGATTAAACGGTTGTCGTTTTCATCAATTTCAATAATCTTGAACTCTAATGTTTGACCCTTATAAGGTGAGAAGTCATCCACAAAGAAATCTTCTACCATTGAAGCTGGTACAAATCCTCTAACGCCAGCGTCAACTACTAAACCACCCTTAACAACATCTTTAACAGGTGCTTCAATTGTTTCGCCATTTTCTGATTTTTCTTTTAATTCTGCCCACACTTTTTTAGCATCGACACGTTTTTTAGATAATAAGAAGTTACCATTTTCTTTATCTTGGATTGGCTTGATAACTACTAATTCGATTTCATCACCAATTGCTACAACTTCAGTAGGATCTTCAACGCGTGTTGCAGCTAGTTCGTTAGCTGGGATAACCCCTTCTAATCCACCACTGTTTTTAATTGCTACACGTACTTGATTATTTTCATCAAAAGCTAAAACATCACCGTAAACGGTATCGCCACTTTTAATATCTAAGACACTATCTAAAGCATCTTCCATTGTTTCAATAGTTTCTGAACCATTGCTTTCTTCTACTTGAGTAGTCTCAACCTCTTCCGTTGCTTCTACTTCTTCATTTACTTCATTATTCTCAACAAACTCTGACATTCTACCCGTTCCTCCTAAGCGTTACCTATAAAAATTGTTACTTACATAGAGTCTACTAATAGACACTATGCAAGCACTCTAAGAAACATTATAACAAAAGAAAGGGATATCGTCTAGCGAATATTGCGAATAAGGCCGATATTATCAATAAATTTATTATTACTGACTTTTATTCATTTAAACGAGATCTGATTATCTAGTTTCATCAAAATAAAAAAAGGCTCATCAGCCTCCTTTTTAAAATTATTTTATAGAATCGATATAGTCACTTAATTTTTCAACCACTTGATCAATGGATAAGTCTGAAGTATCCATTTCAATAGCATCTTCTGCTTTTTGCAAAGGACTGTGTTGACGATTGCTATCGTAGTGGTCGCGTTTAATAATCTCAGCTTCAATCTCTTCTAGGGATTGGGTCTCCATGCCCTTAGTTAGATTTTCTTCATAGCGTCTTTGAGCTCTTACTAGACTGGAAGCTACAAGATAAAACTTAAGACTGGCATCTGGTAGAACTACCGTGCCAATATCTCGTCCGTCCATCACCACTGCTTCTTCACTAGCTATAGCTTGTTGCTGCTTGACTAAGGCTTGTCTGACACTTAGATTAGCAGAAACCTTAGAAACATTTTGTGTCACTTCCATCGAACGAATTTCTTGACTGACATCATGCCCATTGATTAAAACTTTTTGTTGGTCACCATCCATTTCAAAAGAAATTTTGACTGCTTGTAAAATTTCTCCTAAACGATGGGGATCATTAATATTTATTTTATTTAGCAAACAAGCTAGAGTGATTGCGCGATACATAGCGCCAGTATCGATATATGTCAGTTGGTATTTTTTTGCGATAAGTTTAGCGACGGTTGACTTACCAGAAGCCGCTGGGCCATCGATTGCAATTGAAAACATTGGTTAATTCCTTTCTCATAAAAAGGCTGAGAATTAACTCAGCCTTAACCTTCTTATTCTTTTATGGAATGACGATTTGTGAGCCTGGCATCAAAGTACCGTCAATTGTAGTTCCGTTGGCAGCAGCTAAGTCATAAACATCAACACCATAAGCTTGAGAGATTGACCACCATGATTCACCCGCACTTACGGTATGGTAAGTTGATGCTGCTTGTGGTTGAGCAGAAGTCTCAACTGCTGGTTGAGTCGGTACAGGCGCTTGAGTCGTAGTTGTTGCTTCGATTTCACGCGTAACAGCTTCAGTAGTTGTTGTCTTCTCTTCTTTGGTTGTCGTTGCTTCTTCAGTTGTGCTCTTACTTAGAACAACCTGTTCAGCCGTTTTACTTTCTAAAGGCTTATCACTCTTTTGTGAGTCGATATAAGCATACAATGCAAACGGGAAAATCAAAGTGAAAATTAAGAAGAATAGCAAAGCGTTTGATAAAACGGTTGCTTCCTGCTTCGGTTGATTTCTAGCCGAGCGTGAAAATTGACGATTCTTGAAATTTTCATCCTCACCAAACTTATTGTTCCATGGGGCAGTAAATTTTTTGGTTTTTGCTTTTTCATTTAAACCTTGATCCTTATCTTCAGGTTGATCAAAGCGTTCGTTATCCTTTGCCATCAAGCTTCCTCCTACACTAATCGATATTAAGATATCTATTCATAGCAACAAACCTAAAAAGGCTAGGTTAGCATATGAGTCCAATTTCTTATATTATAGCAAACTCTAAACTTGATGCAAACACAATTGACCTAAAAAAGTAAATTACTTATTGCTGTTGTAATATTCTAGTAGCAGAACGGTAACCTTTTCCTATGTAACCATCATAGAAGTTAATGCGGCGACCCAATATGGTCTTCATTGATTTAATGACAAAAATTTGACCGACAACCATGATTAAGCCCTTGATTAAATTGAATGGCACAATGACAGATAGGATATAAGTCATATAATCATCAATGGGAAAGTTCATGACTTTGACATAAATAGGTAAAGCCAGATAGTAATTAAAGCAAGCCATGGAGAGAGTTAAACTAAAGACAAGACTAAGAGAGATTAAAGAAAATTTAATAGCTTGCCCTTTTTCTTTTAAATACTTCAAAATGAAGTGGCTTGGTAAAAACATGGCTAAGGTCGCTGTCATACTCATTAACATCCCAATCGGAATACCAGCTTCCCCTCCCTTAAGGATATAATTAACCAAATCACGAATGAAGGCCACGGCAACTAGGCCTTGTGGTCCGTAAATTAACATACCAATTAAGGCCATAAGATCCGAAAAATCAACCTTAAGAAAAGGTGCAAATGGCAAGATTGGGAAGTCAAAAAAACGTAGAACGACTGCCCAAGCTCCTAAAATGGCTAAAAGTGTGACTTTCTGAACTTTTCGATTCTTCATAACGATTCTCCTTTTTTTTTACGTCTTTAGGAGGGTCCATTGATAAAAAAAACCATCCACTCAAACTGAGAGGATGGTAGCCTAAATAAGCATAAACTTATCAATATCTTATCTTCTACCATCCAGACTTTACTGTCGGTACTGGAATTACACCAGTTCAACCTAGCCACAGCTAAGTTCGCGGACTCTACCGCCGGTCGGGAATTTCACCCTGCCCCGAAGACGTTATTTAATTTAAATGAATTATAGCATTTATCTCGGATTTAAGCAAGCTCTTATTCACTATCTAAAGCCATCTTACTTAATTTATCCACTTCAAAGGCAGTTAGCTCTCGCCACATACCCGGTTTCAAATTATCTAAGCCAAGAAAAGCAAAAGATTCGCGCTTCAATTTGAAGACGGGATATCCAATGGCTTCAAACATTTTCTTAACTTGATGGTTCCAGCCTTCATGGATGGTTAATTGGACAACGGCTGTACGATTATCTTGATTGCTAGAAATGAGACGAGCTCTAGCTTTGGAGGTCTTTTGACCATCAATCATTACGCCCTTTTCTAATTGTCTTAATTCCTTAGCTGTAGGAATGCCACCCAATTTCGCAATATATGTCTTATCAATCTGATGCTTAGGATGCATCATCTGATTGGCAAAGTCACCATCATTGGTTAATAAGAGTAAGCCTGTCGTATCAAAGTCTAATCTGCCAATCGGATAGATACGTTCTTCAATACCATGGATTAAATCGGTAACCACCGGACGGCCCTTGTCATCAGCCACAGCTGAAATATAGTTTTTTGGCTTGTAAAGTAAGATATAGCGCGGTTCTTCCTTATAAATAGGCACCTCGTCTACTTCAATACGGTCATTGCTGGTGACTTTGGTTCCTAATTCACGAACCACTTGTCCATTTACTTTGACGCGACCTTCTTTAATCATGTCTTCACATTTGCGTCGACTGGCAACCCCTGCGTGAGCCATAACTTTTTGTAGTCTTTCCATAGTTCCTCCTTATTCTTCTTGATCAAATAAATTAATTTCCCATCTTTTTAATGAAAAAAGTTCTTCTGAAGCGGTTTGACTGTTGAGGGCTAAATCTTCAATAGGTGGTAGATCCTCTAAGGAAGATAGCGCAAAGTAATTGAGAAAGTAATCGGTGACTCCATAAAGTATGGGTCTACCAGGCGCTTCTAACTTACCTACCTCCTTAATGAGGTCTCGGCTGACTAATTTTTGTAACATGGCTTGGGAAGAAACGCCCCGAATTTCATCAATGGTCATGCGTGTAATCGGTTGACGGTAAGCTACGATAGCCAAGGTCTCAATAGCCGGTCGACTTAACTTTTGTTGCAGTGGCGATTGAGCAAAATTTTCAATCAAGGGGTCTAAGTCTGCTTGGGTTACATACAAGAAGCGTTCGCCAAATTGGACCAAATCAATTGGCGATAGTGGATGGTCTTTTAAAGTTTGCTGGACTTCTTCAATCATAGGCTTAATTTCTGTTGGTGAGAGATTTAAAAGAGCGGCTAACTCATTCAAGGTCACGCCTTCTTCCCCGGCAACAAAAATAATGCCTGCTATTTTTCTAAGCATAGCCTTCCTCCCTCAAACGCAGTTCAATGCTATCTAGATAGCTTTCTTGTTGAAAAACCAGAACTTGCTTACGGACCATTTCTAAAACAGCAATAAATGTGGCAATAATTTCTGGTCGAGAGCCATTCGATAAAAGAGACGAAAAAGCAATGGATTGATTAGGCTTAATGGATTGAAATTGTTGCCGAATGAATTGCATTTTGTCCGTCACTGAAACTTGATCATGATGAATTTCTTTTTCTTTAGGTTGTCTTTGTTCTTGCGCTTGCAAGACGCTCTTCAAACTGGTTTGTAATTGCTCTAGCGAAAGCTCACCTTCTTCTAAGGGAATAAAAGCTATAAAGTTTGAAAGATCTGCCGCTGGTCTTGAATAGTGCTTACTACGATCCACTTGCATATCTTCTAAGGTGTCCGCTACTAGCTGAAATTGTTGATAAATGAGCAGTTGCTGAACCAGACCACTCCGCGGATCTTGGTCTTCTAAATCACCATCCAATTCATCCGGTTCAATGGGAATTAAGAGACGACTCTTGATCTCTAATAGAGTGGCCGCCATCACTAAATATTCTCCGACCTTATCGAGGTCTAATTCCTGCATCTGGTCAATATAAGCCAAATATTGGTCAGTAATTTCCGTCATGGGTATATCGTTAATATCGACTTCTAACTCTTTAATTAGGTGTAAAAGCAAATCAAACGGCCCTTGAAAGGCCGTTAATTTAAGGGTTAAGTCTTGATTGGTTCGATCCTCTTGCATTAATTGGCTTCCCCTTCACTATTTGCTTTTATCTGCTGACGATATTTCTCAGCAAACTGGGCAATCATATCTTGGGTTTCTGATTGAATGGAACCTGAGATTTGAATTTGTGGAAACATATCTTTAAGTTCTTTGAACAATTGATAATCCACGGACTCTCCTTCAAAGGAAGGAATAACCGATATAAGGTGAACGATTATTGTCGAAAGATTTTCTTGGGGATCCGTTTCAACTTTACGTTGCTCAATACCGATTAAACCAACGAAGTTGCTTGTTTCAGGATCTTTATATAAGTAAAGGTCGAAACCTTCTTGGTCGCGATATTTAGTTAAAATTTCGCCTGCTTGAGCCATTTGATCTTCACCTTCGCAAGTTAAACTTAAGAGTCCTAAGACAACTTTTTCATTCTTATGCGTTGAATGAACTAGCATTTTTTGCGACCTCCTATCTCTAATTAGATTTCCTTGAGATATTACCATGCAAAGACTGAAATTTCAACTTAAAGCTTTACAAAGTCCTATATTTGTTCAATCACTTGATAAATTAATTGCTTAAATCGTGGTTTCACTTCTCTAGAAACAGCCATCACTTCTTGGTGGTTAAGTGTCTCCTGCATACCGGCTGCATAGTTGGTAATACAAGACACTCCCAAGACTTCCAGCCCAGCATGTCTTGCTACAATAGCTTCGGGAACAGTAGACATTCCCACTGCATCGCCCCCCATCAAACGAATGGCTCTAATTTCAGCTGGGGTCTCATAAGAAGGACCGGTCATCCATGCATAAACTCCCTCTTGTAAACTAAAACCTAAACTTTTAGCTGTTTGATGTAGCAATTGAATGCCTCTTTTACTATAAGTTTGACTCATATCAACAAAGCGCGGACCTTGTGGATTGTTTTTACCAATCAAAGGATTTTCGCCTGTAAAATTAAGTTGATCCTTGATGACCATTAGATCTCCAGGTTTAAAACTATTATTAACCCCACCGGCTGCATTTGTAAGAATCAAACTTTCGACCCCTAATTCTTTAAAAATCCGAATCGGAAAGGTGATTGTTTCAAGGTCATAACCTTCGTAATAGTGAAAACGTCCTTGTAATGCTATTACTTTTTGTCCAGCTAGGCTGCCATAGACCAATTGACCAGCATGACCCTCAACAGTTGATACTGGAAAACTTGGGATAGCTTCATAAGGGATTTTAACCGGATTTTTAATTTCATCTGCCAAATCTCCTAAACCAGAGCCTAGAATTAAACCAATTCGAGGGGCTACCATACCGTGGTCTTTTAAATATTCTAAGGTTTTTTGATACATAATCTTCTCCTATTTTAATTGTGCTAAAAACGACTGTCCTTGATCTGTCTGTTTAACACCAAAGTTATCAGAAATAGTGGCCGCGATATCAGCAAAGTGCTGCGCTTGTAGTTCACTTGCCGCTTTAAACTTTTTAGAATAGGCCAATAAAGGCACATATTCACGGGTATGATCGGTTCCCTTATAAGTCGGATCATTACCATGGTCGGCTGTGATTAATAACAAGTCCTCTTCATTCATGGCTTGAATTAGTTCAGGAATGCGGGCGTCGAAGTCTTCTAAGGCTTGACCATAGCCTTGAGGGTCACGACGGTGACCATATTTGGCATCGAAGTCCACTAAGTTAGTGAAAGATAGGCCTTCAAAATCTTCCCCCATGACCTTGAGTAATTGATCGACACCGTCCATATTGGACTTAGTGCGAATCGCTTGAGTAATACCCGCTCCATTAAAGATGTCATTAATTTTGCCCACTGCAATGACCGATTTGCCGTCATCTTTTAAGAAATCAAGGGTCGTTTTGCCAAAGGGATCCAAGGCATAGTCATGACGATTGCTGGTTCTTTCGAAATTACCTATTTGACCGACATAAGGTCGGGCAATAATCCGACCAATCATGTAAGGATCTTCCAAAGTAATCTCACGGGCATATTCACAGACCTTGTAAAGTTCTTCTAAAGGAATGACTTCTTCGTGGGCAGCAATCTGTAAAACAGAATCGGCTGATGTATATACAATTAATGCCCCCGTTTCTAATTGCTCGGGTCCTAATTCTTTAATAATTTCGGTTCCAGAAGCCACCTTATTCCCAATTACCTTACGCTTAGCAAATTTTTCTAATTTTTCAATCAACTCTTGTGGGAAACCAGCTGGAAAGACTCTAAAGGGCTGGTCGATATAAAGACCCATCATTTCCCAGTGGCCAGTCATGGTGTCTTTACCAGCTGAACGTTCTTGTAATTTAGTCCAGTAGGCGGAAGTTTGATCGACGGCTTCTACCCCTTTGATGGTGTCAATTTTACCCAGACCCATTTGAGCCATATTTTTTAAGTTTAAATCAAAGTTTTCGGCAATGTGGCCTAAGGTGTGAACGTTAGAGTCTCCAAATTCTTCTGCATCGGGTGCTTGTCCAATTCCGACAGAGTCCATAACGATTAAGTGTATTCTTTTAAACATTTTATTTCCTCCTTTAATCGCATCAAGCGCGTGGAAAGTTCTTACGGTAAACTTCCTGTAAGCGGTGATGTGAAATATGTGTATAAATTTGAGTGGTCGATATGTCTGCATGACCCAACAGTTCTTGAACCATGCGTAAATCGGCACCATTTTCTAACAAATGAGTGGCAAAAGAGTGCCTCAACATGTGTGGTGAAACTCTTTGATTGACTCCTGCTTGTTGAACATACTTATTAAGATTTTTCCAGATGCCTTGGCGGGTGAAGGCCTTTCCTCTTTCTGTTAAGAAGAGAATCTGGCCTGCTTGAGCAGTCTTTTTACTAGCAAAAACACCTCGGGCATCTTGTAAGTATTGATCAACCCAATAGATGGCTTCATCCCCTAAGGGAATGATTCTTTCCTTATTGCCCTTACCTAAAGTTTGAACAAAACCCAAGTCTAAGTGTAAGTCAGCTAACTGAAGCTGAGTTAATTCACTCACACGTAGGCCACAAGCATAAAGGACTTCTAAGATGGCTCGGTCTCTTAAACCGGTTAAAGTGGCTATATTCGGTGCTTGAATAATGGCTTCCACTTCTTCCATTGATAGAACTTTAGGTAGGCTTTTGGCTTGCTTGGGTCCTTGAACTAATTGCAAGGGGTTTTGCTGGATAACCCCTTCTTTTAACAAATAATGAAAAAACTGTTTCATAGCTGATAAAAGCCGTGAAGTAGAAGATGTGGCATAATTTTGCTGGTGTAAATGGGCTAAAAACCCTTGCATGTAGCTATAATCGATTTGGTCTAAGCTTTGTGTAGCATGGTCTTGATGGTAGTTTATAAATTTTTTTAAATCTCTTACATAGGCTTGGATTGTATTTTTTGATTTGACTTGATCAATTTGTAAATAGCGCTTAAAATCCGCTAAATAATTTTGTAACTGTTGATTGACCGCCTTATTCATTTTCTGACGTCACCAAGTAAATCCCCTGATTAGCCTCTTGACGAATTTGCTTATTCTTCATTAAGGAACCGACCGCGCGCTTAAATTGTCCCTTAGAAATACCAAATTCTCGCTTAATAGCTTCAGGATCAGACTTGTCGTGATAAGGTAAGAAATGATTGGGCGTCTTTTCTAATAGACGTATTAACATAGTCGCATCATCGCTAATGGCTTCATGGGCTCTTGGTTTTAAGGACAAGTTTAAAGACCCATCACTTTGTACCTTGACTACCCGTCCCTTGATTTTTTGACCCAAACGCGGGGGTAACATCCATTCGCTCTCATGTATAAAGCTGCGGAAGTTCTCTTTAGAAATTGCCAAAGCTCCTACTAATTTCAATTGAAAAATGGTTACTTCTAAATCTTGATTCATCAAACGGTCAGCTGCCTTGATAAACAATTCTTCCATCTGGTCAAAACTTGCTAATTCGCCCCAAAAACGGTTCTTATTATCCACAGTCATTGTCAAGTAGAGCTGGTCCCCTTTTTGAGGCCATTGACTTTTATCATCTGGTAAATTATCCAAAGAAACTACTAGGTCCTTTTGATAAAGACCAATATCCACAAACACACCCAAGTCTTTACGCACTTGAGTTACTGTGCCCCAATCATAGTGACCACTAGCTGCCTTAGGGATGTCTAATTGAATACGGGCCTCACGATTCATATCCTCATAAATAAGCCCTTTAATTTGGTCGCCTAAGTGATAACTTTGACCTTGGATTTGATCCTTGTCTAAGCGAAAGGTTGTCCCTTCCACTTGCGCAAAATAACTGTTTTCATTCTCGTCACTTATCTTACATTCGGTAATTCTTCCTAATTTCATCTTTCATTCTCCTATCTGATCAAACTCTCTTCAAGCTGATTGAGCTATCCTAAAGTAAAGACCGACTCTATCCTAAGCAAAAGACAATTAATTCTAGTCGCTTAGTCTTCTATTAACAATTTTAACACATTCGGTAAACAAAGAGAAAAGATGGCACGCAAAAAGACATTTCTTCAGCCCATCAATAAATAAGCCAAGAAATGTCTTAAAATAAGTGTCTTAGATAGAACTCTGCTATACTAGATGGATACCGTTGCTCCGCGATAGATAATTCCACGACGAGCATCCACAGTAATCAGTTCATTTTGTTTAATAGCTTCCATAGCACCTTCTACTGCTACTACTACCGGTATGCCTCTTTCTAAGCCAAGAATAGCGGCATGGGAAGTAATACCTCCGCTTTCACAGATAATAGCGCCCACCCTTTCTAAGGCTGGAGTGTAATCACGGTCGGTCTGGCTAGTGACTAATACAGTATCTTCTTTGACATAAGCATTAGCCTCTTCAGCGGTATGAGCAATCACTGCCTTACCAATGAAGTTACCACTGCCAACACCTTGTCCTTCAGCTAACTTGGTTCCAATTAATTGAATCTTCATAATGTTGGTCGTGCCTTTTTCACCAACTGGAACGCCCGCAGTAATGATAATCAAGTCGCCTTCTTTAGCAAAACCTTGCCTTACTGCCATGGCTGAAGCAGAATCTAACATCTCATCGGTTGAATCAGGCTTACCAATAACGAAAGGTTGAACCCCCCACACCAGTGTGAGTGAACGTTGTGCTTCTTCCTCAAAGGTAGCTGCTAAGATATTAGAAGACGGCCGGTATTTAGCAATCATGCGTGCCGTATAGCCAGAAGAGGTTGCTGCCACGATGGTTTGAATCCCCAGATTACGAGCAGTATGTCCCACCGCTTGACCAATAGCTTCAGTCAAGTCTGACTGATTGAATTTCTTCAAGGTAAAGGCATCCTGACCTAATAATTGTGATTCAGTCCGTTCACATATCTTAGCCATCATTTTCACAGCTTCTAAAGGATAATCCCCTGCCGCTGTTTCCCCAGAAAGCATGACAGCATCCGTTCCGTCAAAAATAGCATTGGCCACGTCTCCTGCTTCGGCTCGTGTAGGTCTAGGGTTTCTTTGCATAGAATCTAACATTTGTGTAGCTGTCACGACTGGAATACCTGCTCGATTACATTTCTTAATAATCATTTTTTGAATAAGGGGCACGTCTTCTGTTGGCACTTCGACCCCTAAATCTCCGCGGGCAACCATAATCCCATCCGATACTTCTATAATTTCATCAATATTATCGACACCCTGCCGGTTTTCAATTTTAGAGATAATCTTAATATTGGTCTTGTTTTCTTCTTCTAGAATAGCACGTATTTCCATCACATCATTTTGACGGCGCACAAAGGAGGCCGCTATAAAGTCAACATCTTGACGCGCGCCAAAACGAATATCTTGCTTGTCTTTTTCAGTGATACCCGCAATATTTAAAGAAATACCTGGTACATTAATACCCTTTTGTGATTTTAAGACACCTGAATTGACTACCACACAAGCAATTTCCTTGGCTTGATCATCAATGGCTTCAACTTCCAATTCAATTAAACCGTCATCAATTAGAATAAGCGAACCGATAGTCACATCATCAATTAAGCCTTCATAGGTGATAGAAAACTTATCAGCACTACCTAAAACCTCAGTCATCGCTATCCGGATTTTATGACCTTTTTCTAATAGAATGCCATTATGTTCCATCTTATGCGTTCTTATTTCAGGTCCCTTGGTATCTAATAAGATACCAGCTATAACACCGGCTTCTTGACGGGCCTCTTTAAATAAGTTGATATGGTTTAATTGCGATGCTTGATCACCGTGAGAAAAATTAAAACGGGCTACATTCATTCCTGCGTGAAGCAGATCGACCATTACTTTCTTTGATTGAGTTGCCGGCCCCATTGTGCCAACGATCTTTGTTTTCTTCATATTAACTCCTTTTCATGCTCAATAGCGATCCGTTAAGCTACGATTAATTTCGTACAAATCATCTCTTACTTTGTGCTTGGATTTGGTTAAGGTTTCAACGATGTCACAAACGGATAATTCTTCATTGGTAATGCCGACGAAAATACCCGATTGTCCGTGAAGAATTAAATCCACTGCCTTAGCACCCATTAATGTAGCAAAAACACGATCACGACCTGTTGGATTACCCCCTCTTTGAATGTGGGAGAGGTTAACCCCACGAACACTTTGATCAGGGGCTTCTTTTTTGTATTCTTTGATAAATTCTTCCACGCCCATGACACCTTCGGCTAATACGATTAAAGCATGGTCTTTCCCATGACTAAGAGCCGTATTGACTCTGCGAGCAATGTCACCGATAAAGAAATCTTCTTCAGGAATAACAATGGCATCGGCTCCCACAGCCACTCCGGCCCATATAGCAATATCCCCCGCGTTACGTCCCATCACTTCGACTACAAAGGTACGGTTATGTGAGGCCGCTGTGTCAGAAATTTTATCGATGGCTTCAATCGCTGCCGACATGGCAGAGTCAAACCCTATCGTATATTCGGTCCCTGGAATATCATTATCAATGGTTCCTGGAATACCAATAGCTGGAAAACCTAATTTAGTAAGAGCTAGAGCTCCTTGGAAGGAGCCATCTCCTCCAATAACAATTAAGCCTTCAATTCCTAGGGATTCCATTTGTTGAATGGCTTTTTTTTGTACTTCTAACTGTTTAAATTCAGGGTACCTGGCTGAATAAAGGATGGTTCCTCCTCTACGAATGGCATGAGTGAGGTCGTTGATCCCTATTTTCCTATATTCACCTTCCACTAAACCTTTAAAACCGTGTTGAACACCTACTACCTCAATTTGATGATGGAGGCCCTGTTCAACAACAGCTCGAATAGCGGCGTTCATTCCGGGAGCGTCACCTCCACTTGTTAGCACTGCTAAACGTCTCATAAGTCACCTCTTCTTATTCATTAACTCTCTTAATAATATTTTAACATGAATTAAAAAGCCTGTCCGTTGATATGATTATCAGTCAGATTCATTATTTAAAATAGACATTATTTTCTCCAAAAAGAGCTTTTAACTCATCCACCACCCGATCTGCCATAGAAATATTATATAGAGACTCTAATTTCCAAGCATTGCGGTTGGCATCGACCATGATTATTTCTAAAGGACCTGGGTTTTCTACCGCTAAAGCTTTTAATTTTTCCACTAATTGCTGACTAGAAGCCCCGGCTAGTAATTTAATAAATACTTGACGAATTGGTGATGAATGGGATTGCTTTTCATCTTCTGGTAAGGGCAGTAATTTATCCAAAACAATTTGTGGCTGACCTTGTCGATCTAGGCTTAGTTGGCCTTGCAAAGCCACCACTTGACCCTCTTTGAGCTGGTGGCCAAATCGTTGATAACTTTCAGGGAAACTAACCAGAGAAATATTTTGACTGCCATCATTGAGACGGTAAAAAGCCATCTGGTCTTTTTTCTTAGTTTCAATGACTTTCATGTGCTCGATATAGGCTAGAACTTTTACTTTTTTACCTTTAGGCATTTTTAAGGATTTTAAAGCTCCAATAGATAGAAAGCTTTGATCTCCTTCAATCAGTTTTAAAAACTCATCAATAGGATGGCCAGCTAATTGCAAGCCTAGTACTTCACGTTGACGCTTGAGTAAATGGGCTTTAGGCCACTCTCTGACCAAATTAATTTTAGGTTCAATCTCTTTTAATAAGTTAATATGATTGCCTGAAATCTTGCGAAATTGAATAAAATGTTCTAAGTTCTCGGTCAAGGTCGCTCGTGTGTAGCCAAAGGTGTCGAGTGCACCGGCATCTATTAGCGCTTGAATTAAATTGGTCTTTAGAAATTTAAGGGGCATCCGTGATAGAAAGTTTTGGAAATCGGTAAAAGGCCCAGCTAAATTGCGCTCATCTAAAATGACTTGACAAAAATCATGTCTGAGTCCATTGATAGCCATTAAACCAATTCGAATAGCCCCTTTTTCAATTTTAAAATTAGTATGTGAGCGATTGATATCCACCATTAAAAAGGGTCCTACCGTACGTTTGGCATCTAATAGGTATTCATCCAAACTTTGATGAATTGATCGCCCATGGTTTAAGAGGGCTGTAAAGAACTCTAATGGATAGTGAACCTTTAAATAAGCTAGTTGGTAGGCCAAAGTCGAATAAACAGCAGCGTGCGCCCGATTAAAACCATAATTGGCAAATTGATAAATATAATGGAAAACTTGCTGACTGGTTTGACTATCCAGTCCACGCTCTTGACAACCCTTTAGAAAAGCAACTTGTTGGTCTTTCATTAGGTCCATCTCTTTTTTACCCATGGCTCTTCTCAAGAGGTCGGCTTGCCCTAAACTAAAACCAGCCAACTTTTGGCAGATTTGCATAACTTGCTCTTGATAAACGATAATTCCGTAGGTTTTTTGTAAAATTCCTTCTAAAAGTGGATGGATATAATCAATTTTTTCCTTACCATGCTTGCGGTTGATAAAATGAGAAATTTGTTGCATAGGCCCCGGTCGGTATAAAGCATTGACTGCGATAATATCTTCAAAACTTTCCGGTTTTAATCTTCTTAAAACTTGGCGAATTCCTTCAGATTCAAACTGGAAGACTCCTTGGGTGTTAGCTTCTTGGAAAAGTCTTAAAGTGGCTGAATCCTCACGATCAATGGCATCGATGTCAATGGCTAAGCCTTGATTTTGCTTAATTAAATTCAAAATAGTATCTAGGATTTGTAAGTTTTTCAAGCCCAGAAAGTCCATTTTTAACAAACCTACTCGTTCGACATCTTCCATATCAAATTGCGTAAGCTGTATTTGGCCTTCTCTTGTTGTAACGGGCACCCAGCGACTCAAATCTTGATCGGCAATCACAACTCCTGAAGCATGGGTAGAAGTATGTCGTGGCAAGCCCTCAATGGTGAGAGCAGTTTTAAAAATTTGTTCATTTAAAGAATCTTCAGCAATTAACTGTCTTAAAGCGCTAGACTTTTGATAAGCATCCTGCAAGCGGATGGACACTTCAGTTGGTATGGTCTTGGACCAGCGATCTTGCACCATTTTAGGATAGGACAAGACTCTGAGGGTGTCGCGTAGTGATTGCTTGGCCCCAAAACTACCGAAAGTCACCAATTGAGCTACCTGCTGGCTGCCATATTTTTGGGCGACATAACGAAGCACTTGGTCTCTTTTATCATCTGGAATATCGATATCAATATCGGGCATATTGTAGCGTTCAGGATTTAAGAAGCGTTCAAAGAGTAAATCATATTCTATCGGGTCTATCTTAGTAATTCCTAATAGATAGGCTACTAAAGAGCCAGCAGCAGACCCTCGCCCTGGACCCGTTCGGATATTATATTCATAACAAAAGGCCATAATTTCCCAAACAATTAAGAAATAATCATTGAAACCCATTTGATCGATGGTAGTTAATTCATGGTCTAAGCGTTCTTGATAAATGGGCACTTGATCAACTTTTAACTCTGCTAGCTTGTTTTGACATAGGTGTTTTAAATAGTCTTTAGCAGCTATATTATTTGGTGTTTTAAATTTAGGTAGGAGCGACTGATTAATGGGCAGCTGCACTTGCATACGTTCTTCCAAAGCATGACTATTGGTAACTACCTGCTCCAGTCCCTTTTGTAAATACAAGTCTTCTAATTCATTACGGCCGTATAAATAATGAGACGTCCGATAGGTCATAATTGAAGGATCCAAGCTTTCACCGCGATCAATCGCTTGTAAAATCCTTATAGCAAAACCTTCTTCACTGGTGAGACTTTCGACTGCTTGGTTACAAACCATCTTTAATTGGTGGTTACGAGCAAATTGAGATAGCCATGAAACTTCTAATTCATTGAAGGGATAAATCGAAAGTCCTAGATAAAAATTGTCTTGCGGAAAAATATGAAGCCAAGACTGAAGAATCGCTTGTCCTGCTTCAAAATTCTCATGTAGAAGGGCTTGTTCTAATTCTCCCTTCTTGCCGGCAGTAATGATAACCAATGATTGGCTAGCTTCTTTCATCAGATGATCGATTTGCTGATAATCTGGATGGCTTTGGTTGATTAATTTAGAAAGTTGAATCAAAGCTAAATAGCCCTGGTAATTCAGGGCATAAAGAATTATAGGATAGCTTTGACTTTGGTCCAGGCGTCCCGGCAAGTTCAAGCTAAGCCCTATCATGGCATGAAGGTCTGCTTTTTGGCAGGCTAGGTAAAACTTAAGACTAGCATGTAAGACTCCTTGATCGGCTAAGCCAAGATGCGTGTAGCCTAGGGACTTAGCTTTAGCTACATATTGATTTAAATCAAGGGTGGATTGCAATAAAGAATAAGAGCTACGAACATTGAATAGCATTTGCTTTTCTCACCTTCCACTGTGTTTATTTAGAGAATGAACATCGCATCTCCAAAACTAAAGAAACGATATTTATGATCCACTGCGTGTTGATAGGCTTGTAAAATTTTATCGCGATCATAAAAGGCTGAAACCAACATAACTAAGGTTGATTGTGGTAAGTGGAAATTAGTAATTAAATGGTCAACTGCTTGAAATTTAAAACCTGGCGTGATAAAAATATCCGTCCAACCAGAAGCTGGCACAATTTGCCCTTGATGGTCACGTGCAATTGTTTCCAAGGTGCGCACAGAGGTTGTACCGACTGCTGTGATCTTGCCACCTCTTTTACGAATGTTTTGAATTTTTTCAGCCGATTCTGGGCTGATTTGATAATATTCAGCGTGCATTTGGTGTTGGTCAATCTTTTCTACAAAAACAGGTCGGAAGGTTCCCAAGCCAACATGCAGCACAATCGGAATAATCTCAATGCCTTTATTTATTGCCTCTTGCATTAGTTCTTGAGTAAAGTGCAAGCCAGCTGTTGGAGCAGCGGCCGAACCATTTTGCTTGGCATAGACCGTTTGATAGCGATCTGGATCATCCAATTTTTCCTTTATATAAGGAGGTAAAGGCATTTGACCTAGGGATTCTAACACTTCTAGGAAAACACCTTGATAAGAAAACTCAATAACTCTTCCTCCGTCTTCCTTATGTTCGATAATTGTTCCCACTAATTGGGCTTGGTCGCCAAAATGTAAGACGGTCCCTAAACGAGCTCTTTTACCTGGTTTAACTAGACATTCCCATTGGTCACCTTGGGTGTTTTTTAATAAAAGGACCTCAATATGTCCCCCGGTATCCGGTTTAACACCAAATAAACGCGCGGGAATAACTCTGGTTTCATTAATTACTAAGCCATCCCCAGGCTTTAAATAATCAAGCATATGTTTAAAGTCTGTATCGATTGTTTGCTGACTTTGACGGTCTAAGACCAACATACGCGATGATGAGCGGTCCTTTAAGGGAGTTTGAGCAATCAATTCTTCTGGTAAATGATAATCAAAATCTTTAGTTGTATAAGTCATCGTTTTCTTCTTTCTATTTTTCTTTCAGGGGATAATTTAAATGGCGATATGTTAATTCGGTAACCATCCGTCCTCGAGGCGTACGCTTAATAAAGCCTTGTTGGACAAGATAAGGTTCATACATATCTTCCAGGGTCACGATATCTTCTCCAATATTGGCAGCAAGGGTGGCAATTCCAACCGGTCCTCCACCATAAAATTCAATCATCGTCTTTAAAAGTTTACGATCAAGCGGGTCTAAGCCTAAAGCATCAATTTGTAAGACTTTTAAAGCTTCTTTGGTATCCTTGATATGAATATTGCCATCGCCATGAACTTGTGCAAAATCACGCACCCGTCTTAACATACGGTTAACTATTCTTGGCGTGCCACGACTTCTTACGGCCAATTCTTTACTGGCTTGATCATCGATGTCGATTTGAAAGACTCTGGCAGACCGTTTAACGATTTTTTCTAAATCTTTGACCTCATAGTACTGCATGTGGGCCATAATGCCAAAGCGATCACGCAGGGGTTGAGTAAGCATCCCCGCCCGTGTGGTTGCTCCTATTAAAGTAAAGGGTGGCAATTCAAAATGAATGGGCTGGGAACTAGCTCCTTGTCCAATAACAATATCGACATAATAATCTTCCATGGCTGAGTAAAGTACTTCTTCAACAATGCGAGGTAAGCGGTGAATTTCATCAATAAAAAGAATATCGCCAGCATCCAGTTCATTAAGAATGGCTAATAAATCACCCGGTCGCTCAATAGCTGGGCCTGAAGTTGTTTGAATTTTAACGTCTAACTCATTGGCAATCACCATGGCAAGAGTGGTTTTACCTAAGCCAGGAGGCCCATAGAGTAAGACATGATCGAGCGCTTCTGATCGCTTCAAGGCTGCTTGAATATAGACATTCAATTCGTTTTTAACCTTCGATTGACCGATATAATCTTTTAATAATTGGGGTCTCAAAGTGGTAAGCTGTTGATCATCTTCACTCAAGCTTTCACTTGATACAAATCTTTCTTGATCCATATTGATTCCTTTCTCTTGCTTATTTTATTAAGAGCTTAAAGGCTAAACTCAAACCTTCTTGGGTTGATTGGATGGCTTCTTTTTCTATTTTTGGCATGATGCGCTCAATCTCACGCTTAGAATAGCCTAAACCATCTAAGGCTTGTTTTACTTCTTCTAAATAACTATTTTTAGCTGTTGGTAAGTCTTCACTTTCTTTCATTTGACTCAAATCAAGCTTACCTTGTAAGTCTAAAATCATTTGCTGGGCTGTTTTTTTACCCACCCCTGGGAACTTCATTAAATACTTGGCATCAGCCGATTCAATAGCTTGCACCAAGCCCACTTGATCATCTAACGCTAGAATGGATAGAGCCGACTTGGGGCCAATACCGGAAACCTTATTCAATTGTAAAAAGAGGTTCTTTTCAGCCTCGTCCATAAAACCATATAGGAGCATTGCATCTTCTCTGACTACTAATTCGATAAAGAGTGTGATGCTTTCTTGCATCTTTTCTTGCCAACGGAAAGGATTAGCACACCAGATTTGGTAACCTATACCATTAGCTTCTAGAACTAAGTAAGTGGGTTGAATCTGCTTAACTTGTCCTTGAATGTATTGATACATTAACTATTCCACCCATTTCTTATAATCGCTATAACCTGCTTGGTCCATCTCCTCATAAGGAATAAAGCGTAAAGCGGCTGAGTTAATACAGTATCTCAAGCCTCCTTTATCCTTTGGCCCATCATTAAAGACATGGCCCAAATGAGAATCCGCTTGCTTGGAGCGAACTTCTGTTCGAGGTCTGGATAATTTATGGTCTTCTAATTCTTGCAATTCAGTTCCCTTAACTGGTTGAGTAAAGGATGGCCAGCCACAGCCAGCATCAAACTTATCCTTACTCGAAAATAAGGGCTCTCCTGACACAATATCAACGTAAATGCCTTTTTGGTCAAACTGGTCATATTTACCGCTAAAAGGCCTTTCAGTACCTGCTTCTTGTGTCACATGGTATTGAATGGGGTCTAAATTTTTAATTTTATCTTGATAATCTTTTTTAGTCATTTTCTCTTCCTCCTAAATGATGATCTTGAATACGTTTAAACAGTTTTTCAATAGTGGTCGGATCGAATTCGATAAATACTGGACGACCATGGGGACAATGCAATGGATCTTGCAAATCGTTCATTTCAGCAAGTAGATGAATGGCCTCACTGTCTGCTAGGCGATGGTTGGCCTTAATAGCACCACGACAAGACTGCATGATAATGCTCGCTTCTTTCAATTGATTAACTGAAAGATCTTCTTGCCGGCTCAAACGGTCTAATAAGTCTGGCACTATCTGGTCCAATTCATCGGCTTCTAACCAGGTGGGGTGACTTTGCATTTGATAGGATTTAGGACCAAAAGCTTGTAAGTGAATCCCTATTTCGGCCAAACGGTCGCTATATTCTTCTGCCATTTGCGCCGTTTTTAAATCAAAACTAAATAGCTTGGGCATCAAAAAATCCTGCTGCTGGTCAACATCCACTTGGTCAGCCATTAATTTTTCATAACGGACTCTCTCTTGGGCAGCGTGTTGATCAATTAAGTAGAAAGAAGAAGGACCTTCAGCAATTAAATAGGTGCCATGAATCTGACCTACATAGCGTAGCTGACTAAAATCAATCATCTTTGGTTTTTCTTGTTGATTCAATGCCTCTTTTTCTACTGCTTGAGAGCTTAATGCTTCCATCATCCCTTGAGTCTTTTCAGTTGGGAAGTCACTGACTTTTGTGTACTCATCCATTTTTATCTGGTTAGAATCAGGACGAGACAGCTCTATAGCTTGCTTATCTTCTGCTAGATGGGATGTTTGGCTGATCCAGTCTAATTGCCCCTTATTTTGTTGGTAGAAACGAGTAGGTCTAAATAGGCTGTCTCCTGCTTCAGGAATGGCGCGGTTTTGTAATAAGCTTGCTTGAACGGCTTGAGTTAATAGTTTAGCCAGTTCCGCTTCCTTACTTAAGCGAATAGTCTGTTTGGTAGGATGCACATTGACATCTACCAAGCGAGGATCCGTTGTTATTTGAATAAAACTCAAAGGAAAACGACCGATCATTAACTGCTTGCCATAAGCCTTGATCAACACATTATTAAGAAAAGGACTCTTGACTGTTCGACCATTGACCATCCAGTGAATATAATTGCGACTAGTTCGAGTCAAGGTGGGTGGTGAAATCAATCCTTCTAGGTCAAACTCTATGTCCGATTGCTTGAAGGCTAGCATTTCTCTTGCTTGCTGGGGTGAGTACAGTTGAGCAATGGTTTGCTTCAAATCCCCCTTACCGACCGTTTGTAGCAAACGATCTCCATCTGAAATTAAAGTAAAAGAAATACTTGGATAGGCTATAGCTAAATTCTGGATTACCTTAAGAATATGACGCATTTCAGTTTGCAGACTGGCTAAATGCTTGAGTCGGGCTGGTGTATTATAAAAAATTGAATCCACTTGCACGGTAGTCCCATTACGGGGCGGGCAAGAACCTTGATTGATTATTTTTGAATTTTCAACTTCAATAAAATGACCACTTTGACTGGCTTGGTTTGCTTCATTCCAAGTCGACTCAATCCTGATTTTGGCTACTGAAGCTATAGAAGCTAGGGCCTCTCCTCTAAATCCTAAAGAAGTAATCTGAAAAAGGTCTGGTAAGGAATATATTTTACTGGTCGCATGAGCTAAAACGGATCGGTGAAGATCTTCTTCCACCATTCCTTGACCATTATCAATCACTATAATTTGTTGAATACCCGCTTCTTTTACTTCCACTTGAATCTGATCTGCTTTGGCATCAATGGCGTTTTCACACAATTCTTTAACGACTGAGGCCGGTCTTTCAACCACTTCTCCGGCTGCAATCTGATTGGCTAGAGCGATATCCATTTGTTTAATAATTCCCATTGTGGCCTCCTTTCTTTATTTCAATTCTTGTTTTAATTGGGCTAAGAAATTTAAAGCATCTAGGGGGGTCATTTGATTAACATCTACTGCTTCAAGAGCCGTTTCAATCTTCGAAGAGCTTTCTTTAGTTTGCTCTTCTTCAGGGATTGGCAAGAGATCTATTGGATCAACTTGATGGTTGCGTAAATGCTTGGCATTAGCTTCTAACTCATCCAACACCACTTGACTTTGTCGCAAGACTGATTCCGGCAGGCCTGCTAAGCGTCCTACATGAATGCCGTAGGACTTATCCGCTGGTCCAGCTAAGATCTTATAGAGAAAGACTAAATGACCGGCTTCTTCCACTGCTCCAACATGAATGTTTTTTATTTGAGAAAGTGTTTGGTCAAGGTCCGTTAATTCATGATAATGGGTAGAGAAGATGGTAGCAGCCCCCACTTTTTGAGCAATATGGTAAAGAATCGCTTCCGCTAGGGCAATACCGTCGAAGGTGGCGGTTCCTCTACCAATCTCATCAAAGAGGATAAGACTGCGGTCTGTGGCGTTTTGTAAGGCATAATTGGTCTCTATCATTTCTACCATAAAGGTGGATTGCCCACTGGTTAAATCATCAGAAGATCCAATCCGAGTAAAGATTTGATCGACTAAGGGCAGTCTCGCCTCTTTAGCAGGGACAAAACAACCGATTTGATTAAGAATCACACTGTAGGCGATTTGACGCATATAAGTCGACTTGCCCGACATATTAGGTCCGGTTAATAGTAGAACAAATTGAGCTTGGTCTAAGTCAAAGTCATTGGCGATAAACTTAGCGCGTCCGATTAACTTCTCCAAAACGGGATGACGACTTTCTTTTATTTCAAAATCTTTTCTTTGATCAGACAGATGAGCTTGGGTGAAGTTTTCTTCCTCACTTAATTCAGCAAAAGAACATAAAACATCTAGAGTGGCTACCGCTTGTGCCAATTCTTGCAGTTGGCTAGAATAGGTATTTAAACGATTGCGTAATTCAATAAAGAGATGGTACTCTAACTTTTCAGCCTTTTCCTGGGCCCCCAGAATGGTACTTTCTATTTGTTTAAGTTCGTCTGTAATATAGCGTTCATTGTTAGCTAACGTTTGCTTGCGGACATAAGTCGGATCGTCAAAGTCTTGTGCTTGCAGACGGCTCATCTCTAAGTAATAGCCAAAGACTTTATTATAGCCTACTTTCAGGGTTTTTAGGCCGGTTCTTTGACGTTCACGCTCTTGATAATCAATTAGCCAACTTTCACCATTATCTAAAGCATCACGATAACCATCCAACTGCTTATGATAACGGTCTTTAATGATTCTACCTTCTGTTAATGAAATCGGTGGATTGTCGACCAAAGCTTCATTAATAATAGCCAAAAGCTCATTAAATTCAGGCAAGGCTTGAAATTGATCCACTGAATCCATGCTTTCGTTCAATTGTTGGAGATACTGATTAAGAAGAGGTATTTGTTTTAAAGACTGGCGCAATTGATCAACTTCTCTAGCATTGGCAGTCTGTAAAGATAGTTTTGTTACCAAGCGTTCAAGGTCATAGATATTTTTTAAAATATTGATTAATTCAAGGCGAAGAAAGTAATGATTAATTAAACCGGCTACCTTTTGATGGCGGCTAATTAAAGCTTGTTTTTGTAATAAGGGTTTATCCAACCACTGATGTAATAGTCTTCCTCCCATGGCCGTTTGCGTGCGGTCTATCAGCCACAATAAAGACCCTTTTCGCTTTTGAGTTCTTAAAGATTCGGTTAATTCTAATTGCACCTTAGTGTATTGATTCATCTGTAAATAGGCAGATAGGGTGTATTCTTCTACCTCTTTTAAATAATCAAAAGCATGGGGTTGTATCGATTGGAGATAAGCTGATAAGTATTTTAAAAGTTCTGTTTGAACAGGGCTTGCCTCTTTTAGCTTAAAGAAATTTTCTGTTAAAGCGGCAGGTGTAAAGGTTGATTTAAACGCCGTAATCCTTTCTTGCAGTAGGCTCAGTTCTTCTTGGCTAAAACCTGATCTTCCTTCCTCATCGATAATCCACTCACTGGGTTTAACCGTTTGAATTTCACTGACAAATTGATTCCAATCTTCTGTTTGAGTCATCCGACTTTGACCCGTTGAAATATCAACATAAACCAAATGGTAAGTGTTTTTTGCTTTTAAAAAAGCGGCTAGGTAATTATTTTCTTTGTGTTTGAGTGCTTGGTCGACCAAAATGGTTCCTGGTGTAATGATTTGAACAACATCTCTTTTGACCATCCCTTTGGTAAGTCGTGGATCTTCTAATTGTTCACAAATAGCCACTTTATAGCCTTCTTGGATTAAACGACGGATATATTCGGTGGCTGAATGATAAGGAACCCCACACATGGGCACTGGATCTTGGGCTTTTTTATTACGGGAAGTCAGCGTGATTTCTAATACTCTTGCAGCAGTAATAGCATCTTCATAAAACATTTCATAAAAATCGCCTAAACGAAAAAACAAGATGGAATCTTGATGCTTGGCTTTAATGGATAGATATTGTTGCATCATAGGGGTTTCTTTACTTGACATGGCTACTCATCCTCTAGTTCATTTAATCGTTGATTGGTTTTGAATTGATATCATAATAATGACATAAGCCAAATAAGCTTTCTTTCTACTTGCTTGTTAAT
Organism: Facklamia sp. P13064; assembly: GCF_050409425.1. Taxonomy (NCBI): domain Bacteria; kingdom Bacillati; phylum Bacillota; class Bacilli; order Lactobacillales; family Aerococcaceae; genus Facklamia; species Facklamia sp. P13064. Next base: position 111,919 of record NZ_JBNUPM010000001.1, read on the forward strand.
AATTAATTAATAACAATTTGAGATTTAAGCAAAGGTTCTCTTAGAAGTAAAGGTTTTGACTAGTTCTATTTTAGCAAAAGCTCTCATCATTATCATGATATAAAAAGCACAACTCCAAAAGGGGTTGTGCCTTGTCTTTATTTCGCATACTCTACGGCTCGTATTTCGCGTATCACCGTTACTTTAATATTTCCTGGATATTTCATTTCATTTTCAATGCGTTGTTTCACACTTCTTGCTAAAGCAGCCGCTTTAGCATCATTGATCTTGTCTGGAGCGACAATCACACGTACTTCTCGACCTGCTTGGATAGCATAGGATTGAGTAACGCCTTCATTTTCATTGGCGATTTCTTCCAATTGTTTCAAGCGACGAATGTAGTTTTCTAAGGATTCACTTCGTGCACCTGGTCTTGCAGCAGATAAGGCATCAGCCGCTGCGACTAGTTCTGAAATAACAGAAGTTGCTTTAGTATCGCCATGGTGAGAAGCAATTGCATTAATAACTACCTCATTTTCTTTATAACGATTAGCAATTTCTGCACCAATTTCAACGTGAGAACCTTCAATTTCTTGGTCTAATGCTTTACCAATATCATGAAGTAAGCCCGCTCTTTTGGCTAAGACTACATCTTCATTCAATTCACCGGCCATTACCCCTGCTAACTTTGCAACTTCAACAGAGTGTTTTAAGACATTTTGACCATAGGAAGTCCGGTAAGCTAAACGACCGATAATTTTAATTAGATCAGGATGAATAGCGTGAATACCAACATCAAAGACAGCTTCTTCACCGACTTCGCGGATGCGCTCATCCATTTCCTTACGTGCCCGCTCAACCATTTCTTCAATCCTAGCAGGATGAATTCGGCCATCTTGAATTAAATGTTCAAGAGCGAGCTTAGCAATTTCTCGACGAATTGGATCAAAGCCACTTAAAACGACTGTTTCAGGTGTATCATCTACAATTAAATCGATACCTGTTAGACTTTCTAAGGTGCGAATATTCCGTCCTTCTCGACCAATAATCCGACCCTTCATATCATCATTTGGCAAGTGCACAACCGATACAGAATTATCTGTGACTAGGTCTGTTGCCGAACGTTGAATAGCTTGAAGAATGATTTCTTTCGCATTACGGTCCGCTTCTTCTTTAGCTTTTTGATCAGCATCACGTATCATGACAGCCATTTCGTTAGAAAGTGTCTCTTCTGTCTCTTTAAGAATGATTTCTTTTGCATCATCTCTTGACATCATAGCAATTCTTTCTAATTCTTCTTGGCCTTTTAAGATAAGTTGTTCAATTTCACTTTCCTTTTCAACCAATTCATCTTTACGTTTTAAATAATCTGCTTCTTTATTTTCTAATAGAGATTCTCGATTATCTAAAGTATTGCTTTTCTTATCCAGGTTTTCTTCTTTTTGAATTAAACGATTTTCAAATTTTGTCGCTTCTTGGCGACGATCTTTCAGCTCGTTTTCAATCTCATTACGGTATTTGATATTTTCTTCCTTCGCTTCAAAAAGCGCTTCGCGTTTTAAAGTTTGGGCTTGATTTATCGCATCATCAATAATTGCTTCGGCATTTGCTTTTGCACCCGCAATATTTTTTTCATCTGATTTTTGTTTAACGATATAACCAATAACAAAACCAGCAATTAAAGCAACGATAGCGAAGGCGAGTGGAATCAAAATTTCCATAAGAGTCACCTCCGTATCTATTTAGTTTTTTCATTAATTAATATGGTGTAAAAATTAATCGTGGCTTTCCACAACTTTTATAATACTTTTAATCGCAGCCATAGTCAAATAATTCAAAGGATCATTATGACTATTTAGCCTCATATTTTCTGACGCTTTTTTATAAAAAAGAAGACCCTCATTGGATTGAGGGGCCTTTTTAAGCTTTATAATTTGCGTTTTGCTAGTTTTAAAAAAATATCTCAAAAAATTATTTTTTAATTTCTTTAATTTTTTCTAGTGCTTCTTCATCGGCTTCTTCAGAAGTTACTGCCGAATGTCCACCAATTTGATAATGCTGTCTAACTTGTTGATCAATCTCTTCAAAGATGTGTGGGTTATCTTCTAAGAATTGTTTAGCACTTTCGCGTCCTTGACCAATTCTTTCTTCTTTATATGAATACCAAGAACCTGCCTTGTTAATAATATCCAAATCAGATGCCATGTCTACAAGCTCTCCAATTTGCGAAATACCGTAACCATAAACAATGTCGACCATGGCTTCTTTAAACGGTGGTGCCAGTTTATTTTTAACGACTTTAATTCGTGTCCGGTTACCATACACATCACCGCCTTGCTTAAGGCTTTCAGTTCTTCTGACTTCAAGACGAATAGAAGAATAAAACTTCAAGGCACGACCACCAGGGGTTACTTCTGGGTTACCAAACATTACACCTACCTTTTCACGAATCTGGTTAATAAAGAAAGCAATCGTATTGGTTTTATTAATTGAGCCGGACAATTTACGCATGGCTTGCGACATCAAACGCGCTTGCAAACCAATGTGCGAATCTCCCATCTCTCCTTCAATCTCAGCTCGTGGTACTAAGGCTGCTACAGAGTCAACCACTACAATATCGACTGCTCCTGATGAGACCAAGGCATCTGCTATTTCTAAAGCTTGTTCTCCTGTATCTGGTTGAGAGAGCAATAATTCGTTAATATCAACTCCTAATTTCTCAGCGTAAACAGGATCTAAAGCATGCTCAGCATCGATAAAGGCAGCCAAGCCCCCCTTCTTTTGGACAGATGCAATGGCATGTAGGGCAACAGTAGTCTTACCAGAAGATTCCGGTCCATAACATTCAATGACCCGTCCTCGTGGATAACCGCCAATTCCAAGGGCCACATCTAGGGCGAGGGAGCCTGAAGGAACTGTATCAATTTCAACGCTTGTTCGATCACCCAAACGCATGATTGCACCTTTTCCATAACTTTTTTCTATATTTTTTAGCGCTTGATCTAAGGCTTTTTGTCTGTTGGCATCTACCATATTATTTCCTCCGTTCATCAAGGTAATCTTATCTTAACAATTTCTTAGTCCAAACTCAAGTTTTTTGCGAACTTTTGTTCGACTACTCTCTTAATTAATTCATAACCATAATTAGTGGCCAAGTCCCGTACATAGTCGCGCCCTCGATTGGGAAGCATGAGTTTCTGCCATTCGGTCGGACGATTTTTACTTGCACAAGCCAGATAGACTTCTCCAGCTGGATGTCCTTGATCAGAGCCCGGACCTGCTACTCCGCTTAAAGCCAGAGCGAGGTCACTGCCACTTAATTTTAAGCATTGTTCGGCCATAGCACAAGCGCATTGCTCACTATAGACTGAATATTCTTCAATTATCATAGGATCAACCGATAACAAATCTACCTTGGTTTGCGCTTGATAGACCACAAAGCCACCCTTTATGACTGTTGAAGCACCTGGAATCTGAGTGAGGCGACTGAGCATTTTACCTCCTGTTAAACTCTCAGCACCAGAAAGAGTGAGATTCAGCTGCTTCAATCGATCAATCAAATAAGCTTCTATAGTATGTTCTCTTCCTTCACCTATGTAATAGTCTTTTAATTTAGCGATTATTTGCTGGGCTGTTTTATCTAATAATTGGTTATTGTCAGCTGTTTTTTCTTGCTTTTGATTCAAGACTAGGCGAATATGTCTAGGCTTAGCATAAATCGCGATTTCCAGCTCTTTTGTTTTTTTAATAATTGGATCTAATATATGGGCCACTTGCGACTCGCCAATCCCATAAAAATTTAAATAGATGGATTTAATTGCTATGGTCTGGTCAATTTTTTCTTTAAAATAAGGTAAAACTTCTTTTTCAAGCATGGCCTTTAACTCACTAGGTGGGCCTGGTAAACATAGGTAATATTGATTAGCATCAGCAGCAAAATATAAGCTGCCACAGGCTAAGCCATCTTCTGTATGAAAACAATACCCCTCTTTAAAGGTTAAAGCTTGTTTATACTCTAAGGGTGAAAGTTGACGATTTTGTTTTTTAAAATAATCTTGAATGTATTGCCATTGTTGAAAATCAACAATTAATTCTTGACCAAGAAAGTGGGCTAAACTTTCTTTGGTTAAATCATCATGGGTCGGCCCTATCCCACCAGCTAAAACAATTAGTTCTGCTCTAGTCGCAGCGATTCTAATTGCTTCTTCAAGTCGCGTTGGATTGTCGTCTACCACTTGTTGGTTGAAAGACAAAATACCTATTGAAGCAAATGCTTGAGCTAGTAGTGCTGCGTTGGTATTAATGGTCTGTCCTTGAACCAATTCGGTCCCCACTGTGATAATTTCTAACTTCATTGCAGGCCCTCCATTTTATATATACCTATTAAAATTAAAAAAGGTGTTTTCTTTAAAAAAAAGCCATCAAAACGATGACTTTTAATGAAAATAATCTACTTAATATCGGTAAAAAGATGTCTCGCTTTATAAAAATATTCTACACCTGAATATACAGTAAAGAATAAAGCAACTCCCATTAAAAAATGTGCCAATGAGAAAGGCAACCATGTAAAGCCAGCATTCTTCCAAAGAAAGAACAAAATGGCAAACATTTGACTGAAGGTTTTAACTTTTCCAGGCCAGGCCGCTGCCATTACTTTACCATTAGATTGAGCGAGTAGAACTCTTAAACCGGTCACTAATAACTCACGACTAATAATAATAATAACGATCCAAGCTGGGATGAATTGGTGTTCAACCAACAGGATAAGTGCTGCAATGACTAACAGCTTGTCTGCCATTGGATCCGCAAAGACACCAAAGGAAGTGACTAAATGTAATTTTCGCGCTAAGTAACCATCCAAATAGTCCGTAAAGGATGCTATGGCAAATACGAGCCCCCCAATAAAGTAAGGGGTAGCAAGAGTCGTTCCTAACAGTGTTAGATTGCCCCAATCCAAAGGTAAAGTTAAAAGACAAACAAAGATAGGGATTAAGAATATTCTAAAAACAGTTAAACGATTAGCAATGTTCATAATTTACTCTCCTGATGAATAATTGGGGTCTAATACCGCTGGACCTTCATAAGAAGTTTCTTCATTCTTTTCTCCCAGCTCATCAATGGCTAGCTCTTCAGTTGAAGAGGCAGTTTCATCTTTAACTTTAAAGATAATAACGCCAGGAACACTCGGATCAGGCTCAACTGTTTTACCGTTGACTATAAATTGAGCCCCTTCTGGATAACCTAATTCCATCCGCACAGTCTTGGTTGTATCATTGGCTTGATGTTCTAAAACTTCATCTTTAGAAATCGTTTGGTCAACTACCATACTTCCTTCTTCATAAATACCGACCCAAACAAAGGCATTTCCTTTGGCACCAAATTGATAATTTTCAATTGGACCTTCTAATTGGTAGGTTTTAATCTCGCCAGCTTGAGAGATTTCAGTAATTACTTCTTTTCCAACTAAAAGCTGGTTTTCCGCTAAGTCTTTTTTGTTATTAGCTTTTTCAGTCACCTCTGGCTCTTTTGTCGATCCATCGACTGGATTAGCCGACGGCTTAACAATTTCTAAGACATCAGCATTATTATTGGTTTGAGCGACTTGATTATCTTCCGTTGAAATCTGACGAATGGTATAAATTAAGATACCGATAATACAGATAATAATTGCTGATAGAATAGCCATGGGAATATAAGAGAGGATTTTCTCCATCCGATTCGATTCATCATTTAAATGACGGCTACGTAACCGACTTGGCATTTCAGCCTCTTCTTCTCTTATCGGACTGCTTTCATTGTTTTGCACTTCCAACTCACTAGCATATTCCTTTAAAAGAGTATCTCCATCTAAACCTACCATATCGGCATACTGTTTCACAAAGGCTCGGGCATAGAAGTTTCCCGGTAGTTCTTCCAGTTGGCCTTCTTCGATCGCTTGTAAATATTTTTTTTGAATTTTAGTCATTTGTTGCAGGGTATTAAGTGTATACCCTTTATTTACGCGTGCTTCACGTAATCTTGTTCCTAATTCACTCATAATTATGACCCCTTCTATCTCTATCATTCACATTATAGCACAGTTAAAAGCCTTGGGTCAGATAAAAGTCCCTAATTAAGTTTAGTTGGCTTCTTTCTCAAGTAAGTCACGAATAAGCGTATACATATATTTCTCAGCGTCAAAAGCTTGTAGGTCACTCGCTTGTTCACCCAAACCAATATATTTAACTGGAATATCTAATTCATGGCGAATAGAAAGAATGACGCCCCCCTTAGCTGTCCCATCTAATTTTGTTAAGACTAGTCCACTGATCTCGGTTGCTTCATTAAATTGTTTCGCTTGAATTAAGGCGTTTTGTCCGGTTGTTGCATCTAAAACCAAGAGAACTTCTTGTACGCCATTCGGATTTTCTCTTTCGATAATCCGTTTCATTTTAGCTAATTCAGCCATGAGATTTGCTTTAGTTTGTAAACGCCCTGCTGTATCAACTAAAAGGTAATCGTACTCTTCCGCATTGGCTTTTTTCACAGCGTCGAAAACTACAGAAGCAGGGTCTCCTTGGTCCGCTCCGGTCACTACTGGTATTCCTAAGCGCTCTCCCCAAACATTTAGTTGCTCAACTGCACCTGCTCTAAAAGTATCGGCAGCAGCCATTAAAACCTTATGTCCGGATTGTTTTAAATTATAAGCAATTTTACCGACAGAAGTCGTCTTGCCTACCCCGTTGACCCCCACAAATAAGACTACGGTTGGCCCGTTTGGATTTTCAATTAAATCAGGATTGACTGGTTGGTCTTTTTCATAAATTGCCACCATTTGTTCTAACATAACACGCTTAACATCTTGAGCTTTATGAACATTTTCAGCTTCTACTGCATCACGAATAGCATCCGTTAAAGCTAGAGTCATTTTGAAGCCAACATCGGCTGAAATTAAGATTTCTTCTAGATCATCGTAGAATTCATCATCTAATTCGCGCCAAGAAGTAAATAAATCCGTGATGCGGTCAGAAAAGGATTTACGTGTTTTTTCCATCCCTTTATCATACTTCTCAAAGACAATCTGTTCTTCTTGGTCTAAAACCTCTTCTTTTACAACCTTATCTTCACCTGTGAAAGCACGTTTGATGCGATCAAACAATCCCATATGACTTCCTCCATTCTATTGAATAAATTGATAAATTGCATGAGCGACACCTTCTTGATCATTGGATAAAGTAATGAAATCAGCCCTCTGCTTTAAAGTCTCTGCGCCGTTTCCCATCACCACTCCAAGACCAGCAAATTCAATCATGCGCTCATCATTCATCTGATCTCCTATTGCCATTATAGCAGAAGGTTGAATATTTAACTGATCAGACAACTTTTTTAAAGCATTTCCTTTATTGACTCCCGCTTTCATAATTTCTAATTGGAAAGGATGGGATCTTGATAGGGTATATTGACTGACAAGTTCTTTATTTAACAGTGGAATTTGCCGCGATAAATGGGCTTCATCAATCGTGACCACAAATTTCATAAAACGATGGGCTTCATCAAAAACATTAAAATCAATTTTGGTATGGGGGGCTGTAGAAACATTGCCCACATAAAAACTTTCATAACCTTTTGGGTAAGTTAAGGGTTCATAAACTAAATCCTGGTCTAGAACGTTTAAAGGTAAATTTAAAGTTGTTAACTCTCGATACCATGAGTGAAGATCTTGGCTGCTTAGCTCTTCTTGTATTAAGACTTGCCCATCACTAATTCTTTGAACAAAGGCACCGTTATATAGAATTAAATAATCATCCTCACGTTTTAAGCCGATTTGATCGATTAAATGATGCATGGTTGAATAAGGTCTACCTGTACATATTACGACTTTAACGCCTCGCTCTTGAGCGTAATCAAGTGCTTCAAGGTTTTTAGCTGTAACTTCTTTGGAACTATTTAATAAGGTTCCATCTAAATCGATGGCTAGTAATTGAATCATTTTATCTACTCCTGATGGTCTAATGCTACAAAATCATTCATTTTCACCGCTGCTAGTTTAGAAATACCGGTTTGTTCCATAGTCACTCCATATAGAATATCGGCATATTCCATGGTCCCTTTGCGGTGGGTAATGACAATAAATTGCGTTTCTTGGGTAAAGTTTTGAATGTATTCCCCATAACGGTAAACATTGGCATCATCTAAAGCTGCCTCCACTTCGTCTAGAACCACAAATGGAACGGTCTTTGTTTCCAAAATAGCAAATAATAAAGCAATGGCCGTTAAAGCTCTTTCGCCTCCTGATAAGAGGGCTAAGTTTTGCTTACGCTTACCGGGTGGTTGAGCAATAATATCGACACCGGTAGTTAATAAATCGGTCGGGTCGGTTAATTCTAACTTAGCCTTACCGCCAGCAAATAAACGAGTGAAGGTCTTTTGAAATTGATGGTTAATAGCTTGAAAGGCTTCTTTAAAGCGACTACCCACTTCTGAATCCATTTCATCAATGGTATTATTTAGCTGCTCCATAGCTGTTAACAGGTCATTTTCTTGCTCAAATAACAATTGATAACGTTCATCCACTTCTTGATAGTCTTGAATTGCTGCTAAGTTGATAGGTCCTAATTGATCAATTTCCTTACGCAACTTTTTAACCACTTCTTTTACCTGAGCAACAGATTCTACAGGCTGGGCTAATTGAGTAGCTGCTTCGAACGACAAGGCGTAGGTTTCATTAAGATAGAGTAAATCTTGATCCATCTGATCTTCATATCTTTCAATCTTAGCTTGGCATTTGGCCTCTGCTTGGTATTGATATTGAAGTTGATCTTCGCTATTTTTTAAGGCCTGCTGATGACTCCTTAAACTTTCATTTAAACTCTGGCGGTCTTGGCGTAGAACGCTTAAATCAGCGTTGACTTGGTCTAAATCGCCTTCTGCTTGGCTTAAATCCACTTTAAATTGACTGATTGAATTTTCTAAGTTTTGAACTTCATTCCAGTCACTTTCTTCTAACTGTTGACTGGAAGCAATTAATTCTTCTAAATTTTGTGCTTGCTTAATTTCATTTTGCAGGCTTTCTCTTTTTTGTTTGGTTTCCATTTCCAAAAGCGCTAAATTGGTTTTGCTTTCATTCAAGTCGGCTTGAAGTTGTCCAATCTTCATTTGTTTTTCCGATTGAGACAATTGCATGGATTGAATGGTTTGATGGACTTCTTCAATTTTAGCCTTTAGAGCTTGTAAGTCTTGCTCAGCTGCTTGAAAATCTTGGTGAGAAGCCTCAAAATCTTGAGTCATTTGCTTGAATTCATCGGTTAAAATCAATAGATGTTTATTTTTTTGATCTCGCTGTGACTGTATATTTTCAATTAAATTCAGCAATTTTTGGTGGTCTTGACTAAGTTGTTGGTAATCTGATAAAGCTTTTTGATAAGCCGTTTGAAATTGCGAAACCTTCTGATCACACCTTTCAAAAGTTGCCACTTGTTCTTTTTGACTCTTTTTTAGTTCTTTCAACTCTTTTTCAAGGCTTGCAATCTCTTGAGAGCGCCCCATTACAGATTGTGACTTATGCTTATTTTTTCCCCCTGTAACAGAGCCTCCAGGAAGGATCAAGTCGCCTTCAAGTGTTACGATTTTTAACTGTTGATGGCTAGCCTTAGCAAGTGACTGGGCATTTTCAAGTGTATCAACAATCACTGTAGACCCTAATAACTGCTGAATCACTCGCTGATTTTCTGCTTTATAAGAAACTCGTTCACTAGCAATCCCCACCACTCCTTGGTTTTGTTGGAGTAGCTCTTGGTGATGGGCCTTTAGGGTCCGAGCTTTCATATTACTTCTTGGTAAAAAGGTGGCTCGTCCGGCTCTTTTGTTTTTTAAAAGTGATATAGCTTGCTTAGCAGCTTGGTCATTTTCTACAACAATATTTTGCAAACCAGCTCCTAAAGCAATGTCGATAGCAACTTGATCGTTTTTTTCAACTTCGATTAATTCGGCTACCGTTCCAATGATTCCTTGTAGTTGATCACGGTGGTTCATCACGACTCGGACTCCTTGGTAATAGCCGGCATATTCCACTTGCATTTGTAGCAAGCTTTGATACTTGGAGTGGAGCATTTGGATTTGGTGGTCTGCTTGGTAGATTACTTTCCTTAATTGATCACGATTGGCTTGGGCTTGATCCAATGCTTGGTGGGCCTTTTCCCCTTCAGTTTGAAGGCTTTCTAAGTCTGCTTTCACTTGTTTTATTTGATCGTGATAGCTAACTTCTTGGTCTTCAAGAGCTTGGATTTGAATTTGATTTTCCTTGATTTGGTCTTGATAGCTTTCCTTGCGTTGATCGAATTGTTGGCTAAATTTATCAAATTGTTGCAAGCGATTCTTTATAGCCGACTCTTGACGATAATAGTCAATCAATTCTCCCCTTAACTGATCTAACTCTTCATTCTTTAGCGCTTGAAAGTCATTAAGTTGTTGATTATATGCTTTTACTTCTTCTTTTGCTTTTCGAATACCTTCTTCTAATGAGTTTAAATTTTGATTAAGGGCCTCTTGTTGTTTTTGGTGGTCAACCCATTGATTTTGGTAGCGATCTTGATTTAGTTTTCTTTCTTGACTGGATTGATTGGCATAAAGCATTTTTTGCTGAAACACTTCAATTTGGCCCTTTAATCTCTCAATCAATTGGATAAGTTTTCGACTTTCCATCTCTTCTTGATCAATGCTTTGATTTATCAAGTCTAATTGGTTCTGTTTATCATCGATTGATTGCGAAAAAGTTTTTTGATCATTCTTAACTCGGTCTAATTCAGCTTTTATTTGTTGGTAGTGGTCCTTGGCTTGTTGCCATTTAGCTTTAAAGTCTTGTATTTGAAAGGTATATAAGGATATTTCTTCTTCTTTCAATTGGGCCGCTTTCTCTTGGTAGGTCAAAGCCTTTTCTCTTTGTTCTTTAAGTGGCTGCAGTTGATTTTTTAATTCATGTAAAATATCCCTGACACGGTTCAAATGGTCTTGTGACCGCAGCAATTTTCTTTGAGCTTCTTGTTTGCGGTATTGATATTTTTGTACACCAGCTGCTTCTTCAAAAATTCCTCGTCTTTCTTCTGGTTTACTTAAAAAGATGGACTCGACTTTACCTTGGGAAATCATGGCAAAAGAATTTTTACCTAAGCCTGTATCCAACAGCAAATCAGTGATATCTTTTAAGCGAACATTTTTTTGATTGATAAAAAAATAACTCTCACCATTACGGTTATATTGACGCGTTATCGTAATCGTTTTGGGGTCCATATCAATATAACGATCCTCATTATTTAAAACCAAGGATACTTTAGCAATATTGACTGGCTTTCGATCGAGTGAACCATTAAAGATAACATCTTCCATCTTGTTACCACGCAAGGATTTAGCCGATTGTTCTCCTAAGACCCAACGAATGGCTTCAGATAAATTCGATTTACCTGAACCGTTGGGACCGACTATTGCTGTCATGCCCTGATCAAAATTAATGACTGTTTTATCAGCAAAAGATTTGAAACCAGTCATTTCGATTCTTTCTAAATACAAACAGCTACACTCCTTTTTGAAGATGGTGAATGGCTTTTTTAGCGGCCTTCATTTCTGCTTCTTTTTTACTTTTGCCACTGGCCTTAGCTATTAAGTCGTTTTCTAAATACAGCCCAATGGTAAAGGTTTGTGCATGAGAAGGTCCTTGGGTTGCTAGGAGACGGTATTCAATCTTAACTGTTCCCTTGACTTGAACCATTTCTTGGAACTTGGTCTTATAATCTTGCACGGTTAGTGTCAAAATTTCTTGATGGTGATCAAAGAGGACTCTACTCAGAAAGTTTTCAACCATATCCATACCAGTATCCAAATAAACTGCCCCCAAAAAGGCTTCAAATGTATCTGCTAAAATGGAATCTCTTTCTTTACCTCCCGACAATCTTTCCCCCTTACCTAATTGGATAAATTGAGGAAAGTCTACTTGTCTAGCTAAATAAGCCAAGCTTGGTTCCCTGACGAGCTGAGCTCGCATGCGTGAAAGATCTCCTTCAGGCTTATGGGGGTATTGTCCATATAAAAATTGACTAACCAGAATCTCAAGCACAGCATCGCCTAAAAATTCTAATCGTTCATTGGACTGAATTAAGTTCTCACCTTGCTCATTAATATATGACCGATGGTAGAAAGCTTGCTGAATAATCTTCTGGTTAGTAACTTTAATTTTTAATTCTTTTTCGATGTGTTCTATTAACTGATGCATGGCTTCGACTCCTATCAAATATACACTGATTTTACCAAAAATCCCTTGATTACACAAAGTCATTCAGCAATACAAAAATGAAATACCGTATATAAATAAAAAGATCAAGCAAAGCTATGCTTGATCTTCATCTTTTAAAATTTTAAATTATTCAGCAATTGGACTTTCAGCAGTTAAGCCTACTTGTGTCCAATCAAGATTTGCTCCAATTTCAACATCCCAATTCGTCACACGCTTATTAACGGCTGTTAATTCATATCTCCAAAGCGTTGGAATAACAGGAAGCTCTTCATGCATAAATTCTTGCCAAGCGTAGAAGGCTTTTTGACGGTAGTCATCATCAAACGATTCGTCTGATTCAATATCCGCTAATAATTGGTTATGTTCTTCATTCACATAGCGACTGTAGTTAAATTGTGCTCGTTCACCAAATAATCCATTTGGATTTGGATCGCCACCAGTACCAAAAGCAGCTTGGAAAATATGTATTTCTGGATCATCCTTCTTAATACGTTCATAGAAAGAATTAAACTCTAGTAATTGTCCATCTAATAGCTCTACAGGAATACCGACTGCGTTCCATGCTTGTACATAGTACTGAGCCAATGGAGCAGCTGTTTCACCACCTGACATTGAAGCGAAGTTCAAGGTGAATTTCTCGCCATTAGGATCTTCCACTAGACCATCACCATCCACATCCTTAAAGCCAGCTTCTGCTAAAATTTCCTTAGCTTTTTCTGGATTGTATTCATAGGCCTTAACGTCAGGATTTAAGTATTCTACAAAGTTTGGTGTAATCATTGAGTCTGCAGCACGACGCAATCCTTGATAGAATTCACGGCCGACTGAATCATTATCCATGGCATAAGCCATCGCTTGACGAAGAGCTTTATTGGATGTAACTAATTCAGGATCAAATTCGTTTTTACCTTCTTCTTCATTCCATTTACCCATCTTGAAGCCAATGTATGTATAAGCATTCTGCTCATAACCAATGGTAGTAAAGTTCGTTGCATCTTTATAAGTATCATACTTATCAGTTGGTAAGGTTGCAATATCAAAATTACCAGCCTTTAATTCAGCAACAATTGAATTAGGGTTGATGACATTCATCGTCATTCCATCTAATTTAGGACGCCCCTTATAATAATTTTCATTTACAGTATAAGTGACTGCTTCACCTGGTGTCATTGATTCCACCTTAAAAGGTCCAAAGCCTACTGGTTTCTCACGTACAGGTGCAGAGTCTTCCATATCAGCTACTTCGATACCTTCAAAGACATGCTCAGGTTCGATATAAGAAGAAATTCCTCCACCAGCTTGAACCATTGAGTTCGGAAAAGCCTTATAAGTAACGGTTAGGGTATAATCATCGACACGTTCCAACCCAGAAATTTCCTCGGCTTCGCCGTTATGATACTCGTCCATTCCTACCACATTCTCAAAATCGCTACCATAACGAATGCCGGTATAATCAGGGTGTCCTACTACATAGTAAGGAAAAATAACGTCATCTATCGTAATCGGTTCGCCATCATCCCACTTAACTCCTTCTGGGATTGTGATAGTTACTTGTTTATTTTCAACATCCATTTCCACTTTGGCAAAACCGGAATCATCGATCTTGAAGTTATTGTCGTAGCCGTATAGGCCAGGGTTAAAGTAAGCAATTACGGTTGCATCTGGGTTTCCTGTGTAAAACATATTATTGAAGACACCTGCAAATGCGGTATCGGAAACAAAGGCTACCTTAAGTGTTCCACCCTCCATGACTTCACCTTCATGCTCTACAGAAGTCGAAATGTCCGGTGCGGGGGCTCCTTCTCCATCTGCTTCCTCAGCTTGGACCATAGGTAGGGAACTCAATACCAAGGAACCGATTGTCATTGTTGTCATAAACTGTATAAGATGTTTTTCTAATGATTTTCTCATACTAAGCCTCCTCTAAATGTGATAATCCTATCATATAGAAATTATATGATTAAATCAAGTCTTTTCTAATTTTTTTTAATATTTTTATCTTTTTCTAATAAAAACAAGCTTTATTAGGGGTTTATTTATGAAAAGTTTCCAAAGCTCACTTGTCTTAAAGGTTTTTCATGAAAATGTCTTTTCATTATTTTAAAGCTTATGACTCAACTAGTAATTTCTAGCAGAAAAATCTTTTGATTTTTATTTAGCACTTACAAGATATAATAAAATTTCAAAACGAAAACTTTTCTGTAAGATTAAAATTTTCTCATAAAAAAAGAGCCCCACTTCTTACTCATCGCTTAACGCTAAAGTAAATAAAGGGTAAAGCTCTTAAAATTTTTATCCTCTTCTTTGTTTTGAATCTGCTACACGTTGGAAAGCTTGTCCGATATAGTTAATTGATAACATCATGATCAATACTAACAAGGCAGCTGGCAACCAAACCCACCATTTATTTTCAATAATATCTGGTGTTCTAGCGTAACCAATTAGCGTTCCTAAAGAAGGTGTTCCAACAGGCAAACCAAAGCCCAAGAAAGAAAGTCCTGTTTCTAAACCGATATTACCGGCAAAGGATAGGGTTAAGTTGGTGATCATTAGCGAAGAAAGATTCGGTAATAAGGAGCCGAGCATAATTTTCCAATCTCTAGTCCCCATGGTTTTTGATGCCTTGATATAATCCTTGGATGCTTCTGATAAAGAAGCCGTTCGAATCAAACGGGTCTGCCCCATCCAACCAAATAAAGATATAATCCAAATCAAAGTCCAAGGGTCGAAGCGTTTAACGATTGTTACGACCGCAATAATAATCATGATTCTCGGTAAAACGATTAAAAAGTCTACCACACGCATAATGAAATCATCCACTCGACCCCCATAATAACCGGCAATCAAACCAATAATCGTCCCAAAACCTGCTGTTAATATAGTGACAGCCCAAGCGATAATTAAGGAATTTTTTGTTCCTAGTAAAAGCTGTTCAAAAATGCCTTTTCCACCCTCATCGGTACCTAAAAGATAGCCTTTTTCTCCTGGCGGTGTAAAGCGGTCAAAAATATTAACTATGCCTGCAGCATCGGAATCAATAAAGAATGCTGATAAGACCGCCGCTACGACAATAATTAATAAAAGAATTAATGATAAAACAGCAATTTTATCACGTGCAAACTCTCGACGAATAACTTCCCAACCCATCGGTGGAGTGGAAACTTGGTCTTGCAATAGTTCTTCATTTACTGTTACCTGTGTATTATTTTCAGCCATTATTCCACCTCCTATTTAATTCGAATTCTAGGGTCAACAAAAACCATAATGATGTCTGATAATAACGAACCTAAAAGGGTTGTAAATCCGTAGATCAATGTAATAGCTATCATTACAGAAAAATCACGTAAAGCGATTGATTCGACAAATAATTTTCCCATTCCTGGATAATTAAAGACTGTCTCAGTGAAGACAGATCCGCCTAACAAACCAGTGATGGTAAAGCCTAAAAAGGCAGCAATTGGTAGGATTGAATTCCGGAAGATGTGCTTGCGATAAACAACATTTTCTGGAACGCCTTTAGCCTTAGCTGTGCGAACATAATCTTCCGTTTTAGCATCAATGACTCCTGTTCTTAAGTATTGAATAGTAGAGGTTGTTGATAAAAGTGCCATTGTAATAGCTGGTAAAATAATGTGTTTAAATCTTGACAAAGCAAAATCAAGCGTTCCAGGCTCAAGACCCGGGTCTACTGTTCCAGTTGTAGGGAACCAGCCAAGAATATAACCAAATAACCAAATCATAAATAAACCCAATACGAAAGATGGAATAGCATAAGTTACAAAGGTGTATAAGTTAACGGTTTTATCAAAAACGGAATTTTGATAACGACCAGAAAACAGACCTAATGGTAAAGCGATTCCGTACGAAATGATCACTGTTAATAAAGATAATTGTAAGGTGGGCCAAACTCTTTGACCAATAATCTTTAGAGTCGGTTGACGGTGATGCCAAGACCGTCCCCAATCACCTTGAAAGATACCAGTAATCCAATCAACATAACGCTCTGGCCACGGTTTATCTAGTCCTAGTTGCTCCCGCATGGCTGCTATTTGAGCAGGGTCCACATTTGGATCTTGTAAACCCGTCAACGCATCCCCTGGCATCAAAGCAGCCAAAACAAAGACAATGATACTTAAAAGAAAAATTTGAGGAATCATTAAAATGACCCTTCTTAAAATCGTCTTCCACATTTATTTCACTTCCTCTCTTTGAGCAAAGCCGACTTCTTTTAAAGCCACTTGGTGGTGATCATTAATCTTCTTCAGATCATAGACCCGTCCACTTTCCTCAAAATATTGACTGGCATTTTCATGATATTCTTTCTCCACTCGGAGACGCTCTATATGGTGCTCTCTTCGATTGTTTGGATCAACATGCGGTATAGCTGATAAAAGCCTTTTAGTATATATGTGTTGAGGATTTTTATAAATTTCATAATTAGAGCCATATTCAGTAAATCTTCCACGATACATAATGGCCAATTCGTCAGACATGTGTTTCACCACGCCTAAATCATGCGAAATAAACAAGTAAGAAACATTAAATTCTTCTTGAATACGTTTCATAAAGTTTAAGACTTGAGCTTGAACCGATAAGTCTAAAGCTGAAACTGGTTCGTCAGCAATGACTAATTTAGGGTTCAGCGCAACAGCTCTAGCTACCCCGATTCTTTGTCTTTGTCCTCCTGAAAATTCATGCGGATACTTGACTAAAGCTTCTGAAGTCAAACCGACTATTTCTAAGAGTTCACTTGCTTTTCTCTTTTCTTCTTCAATCGTTAAATGGGTGAAATTACGCAAGGGCTCCGCCATAATATCTAAAATCCTCTTCTTCGGATTAAAAGAAGAATATGAATCTTGGAAGATCATCTGAACATTGCGCCGATAATTTGACCTGCGACTGGATGCAGCATTCGAAACGTCTTCCCCTTCATAGATAATTTTACCCTCGGTCAATTTTTCTAAACCGATAATAGCTTTCCCAATAGTTGATTTACCTGAGCCTGATTCACCCACCAGGCCATAAGTTTTTCCTGCCTCAAAACTTAAGTCCACACCATCCACTGCGTAGACATGGTCAGTGATACGGTTAAAGAAACCGGATCGAATTGGATAGTGAACCTTTAAGTTTTCAATTGTAAGAAATTCTGACATTAGTCCACCTCCTCAGTGAAATAAAAGTGTTCATGACAAGTACAACGTACCCAATGTTCTGGTTTTACTTCATGGAGAACTGGATGCTCTTCATGATGTTCTTCAGGAATCCAAGGAATGCGAGGAGCAAAACGACAACCTTTGCGTTCTAAACGGTTTAATGGAGGTACAACCCCATGTATTACATGTAGATCGCCCTTTTCATCAACTAAATCATTGGATTGCGGAATGGACTTTAAGAGTGAGCGGGTATAAGGATGTCTCGGATCATTGAAGAGTTCTTCGACACTTGCAACTTCAACAAATTGTCCTGCATACATAACTGCTACTCGATCAGCCGTCTCTGCAACTACTCCTAAATCGTGAGTAATCAAAATAATTCCTGATTCGGTTTCCTCTTGAATTTCATTCAAAAGATCCAAAATTTGTGCTTGAATAGTTACATCTAAAGCAGTTGTCGGCTCATCTGCAATAATTATTGGTGGTTTACAAGATAATGCAATGGCAATAATTACTCTCTGACGCATTCCACCTGATAATTCATGTGGATATTGCTTGGCCATTCTTTGAGGGTTTTCAATACCTACTTGGTCGAGTAATTCAAGTACGCGCTGAGTTCGTTGTTGTCCATCTAACTTAGTATGATAATACAAAGCTTCTTCAATCTGCTCACCTACTGTCATTAAAGGGTTTAATGACGCTAAAGGGTCTTGGAAGATCATGCCAATATCATTCCCGCGAATTTTGTCATAATCTGATTCATCATAATTAACGAGATTATCACCCTTGTAATTAATTTCCCCGGTAATTTTTGTATTCATGCGATTGTGTAAGCCTATGATTGAAGTGGCCAGGGTTGATTTTCCACAGCCTGACTCCCCAACAATGGCTAACTTTTCATTACGCGCTAGGGTAAAAGAAACCCCATCGACAGCATCGAAATACTGGTCTTTAATGCGAAAACCAGTGTGCAAATCTTTAACTTCTAATAATATCTCTTTTGATTCCATTTGAGGCCTCCTTTATCAATGACTATGACATCCATTTATTTTTCTGATCGTAATTGGTCGATATAAGAAACGGCGTCCTTAATATCTGAGAGCTTTTCAATTTTTTCATCTTCGAATTCTATATCAAATTCTTCCTCAATCCCCATCACGAATTCCACCATATCTAAAGAATCGGCGCCTAGGTCTTCAAAGGTTAGATTTTCAGTTACTTGATCTTCAGTAAGATCAAAATGCTCTACTAATAAAGTTTTAACTTTTTCAAATGTTTCTGTCTTCAAATTTTCCACTCCTTAATTAAAAAGTTATACCACAATGCCGGTTATATTATAATAACGATTATTTTCTAATCTGTCTATCATTTTTGTCACTATTTTCAAAAAAAGTGCTTATTTCTTCGGAAAAACCTGATAAAACGATTTCACGAGCTTGTCGAATAGCATGATAAATGGCGATGTCATCTGCTGATCCATGCGCTTTAATTACTGGCTTTTTAACCCCTAAAAGGACTGCTCCTCCTTGCTTGCTATCATCAAAATTTTCAGCCATCTTTTTTAATGAGGGTTTAATGAGAAGGCCACCAATTTTATTGGTGATACTACTCTCACTTAGAGTTCGTTTGAGTAATTTGAAGATGGATTTTAGGCTTCCTTCCAATGTTTTTAGGATAGCATTACCGGTAAAGCCATCTGTCACCGCAATATCTACCTGCCCATTTAAAAGATCTTTGGCTTCAATATTGCCTACAAAATTTAAACCACTCGCTTGATTGAGGAGTTGGTAAGCTTGTTTACGTAATTCATCTCCCTTACCAGCCTCTGTTCCATTATTAACAAGCCCTACTCTTGCTTGCTCTATTTTTAAAACACTCTCAGCATAATAGCTAGCTAGTTGAGCATATTGTAAGAGGTGCTCTGCTTTTGATTCCGCATTGGCTCCGGCATCCATTAAAATTAAATGAGGAGATTTCTCATTAATGGTTGGGATGACCGGCATCAATCCCGGTCGATCGACACCTTTAATTCTACCAACCACCAATAAGCCGGTTGTTAATAAGGCGCCTGTATTCCCAGCCGAAAGCAGTACATCTGCTTTACCTTCTCTTACCGCCTTGGCAGCAACCACCATTGAAGCATCTTTCTTGCGACGAACAGCTTTTACCGGTTCATCTTCTCCTTTGATAACCTCAGTAGTCGGTATTCGGATTAAACGGTCATCAAACATATCTGGAAGATTTTTAAGGGCTTTCTCGTCGCCATAAAGATGAATTTCGATGTCCTTATAAGCATCTAAGGCTCTTAGAACTCCGTCAAATACGGCTTGTGGTGCATTGTCGCCACCCATTGCATCAATCGCTATTTTAATCATAAATTCCACTCCTAAATTTCTAATTTAATTAATTGGGTATACTTTTCAATTGTTTTTGTTTCTTTCTCAGTCACTATATCTGGTTGTCTCATTAAATGGTCGACTGCTTGATAAGCCGCTGTCATAATGGCTTCGTCTTGTAAGGGATGTCCATATGTAAATTGGGCAATTCCACTTTGATTTCGTCCTAGGACATCTCCCATGCCACGAATTTCCATATCCGCTTTTGATAGTTCAAAGCCATCTTGACTTTCGACCATCTTAATCAGACGTTCTTTTCCTTGTTGGGTCGTTGGGTTGGCAATTAAAAAGCAGTAAGAGGGTAATGGGCTTCGCCCTACCCGCCCTCTTAACTGATGGAGCTGGGCTAAACCAAAACGTTCGGCTGATTGAATGACCATGACCGTTGCATTCGGTACATCCACACCGACTTCAACCATAGTGGTTGCTACTAAAATTTGAATTGCTTGAGCCTTAAAAGCTTTCATCACTTCTTTTTGTTCTTCTTTACTCAATTGACCATGCAAACTATCGATTGTAACTCGTGGAAATATTTCTCTTAAACGTTGACAAGTCTCTTGTACATTTTCAACTTGTTCCATAAATTCACTGGCTTCAATTAAAGGCAATACATAATAGATTTGATGACCCTTATCTAATTCTTTTTGCATACGGTCATAGACTGTGGCAATGTGCTTATCACTAACGGCTTGTGTCTTAATTTCAACCCTTCCACGCGGTAGACCTTCCATGGTTGAGACGCAAAGGTCGGCATAAAGGGTCTGAGCCAAACTTCTGGGTATGGGAGTTGCTGTCATTTGCAGGACATTGGCTTCTTGACCAGCCAGACCTTTTTCTAATAAGTTCTGTCTTTGGCCAACACCAAAGCGGTGTTGCTCATCTATAACGATATAGCCGAGTGATTTAAAATCTACTCCCTCTTGAATTAAAGCATGGGTACCGATAATCAATCGGATGCGTCCTGTTTTTAGACCTTGTAAAACAGCTTTTTTTTCTGAAACTTGCCTCTCAGAAGTTAATATTTCTGCATGAAAACCACTCTTTTCAAAATATTGATTAAAAGATTGATAATGCTGCTGAGCTAATATTTCTGTTGGAACCATCAAGGCTGTTTGATAACCTGCTTGCACACTAGCAATCATGGTCAAGAAGGCAACTAAGGTCTTACCGCTACCTACATCTCCTTGCAATAAACGGTTCATTGGATAAGGTGATAAAAGATCGCGGCAAATTTCATTAACCGCTTTTTTTTGTGAATCCGTTAATTCAAAAGGGATGCTTTGGATAATTTGTCGTAATTCTTCAACTTGATAGTGGATTTGGATACCCTTAGTTTTTAAGCGGTTAAATTTGGCGCTTTGTAAGCGCCATTGGTAAAGAAAGAACTCCTGGAAGATGATCTTTCGCTGGGCCTGTCTTTTCGCATTATCTTGCTTAGGAAAATGCATGGCCCAAAGTGCTTCCTTCAGATTTATTAAGTTAAATTGTTGATTTAAATAAGTCGGAATGATTTCTTCAATACTTTCTTGATAATCAACAAAGGCTTGCTTGATGGCTTTGACAATCTGGCCCTGACTCAGTCCCTTGCTAGTATGGTAAATGGGTGCATAGTCCTCACCTGCTGACGGATTAATTAATTTCATGGCCATTAGCGACTGGTTACTTTCTTGCCATTTACCATAGATAGCTCGCGTTTGACCTAATTCAATTTGTTTCTTTAAGTAGGGCTGGTTAAAAAAAGAGACGGTTATCACTTGATGGCCATCTACAGCCAATTTAAAACTTAAGCGACTTTTCTTTCTACCAAAATAGTTGACCACAGCTGGACTAACAACTTTTCCCATCAAGACAACTTTTTCCTGGTCAAGAATAGTTTCTAACTGGCGTGCTTGGATATCCTCAAAACGAAATGGAAAATGAAACATTAAATCCTTTACTGTTTCAATTCCTAATTGTTTAAATAAAAGACTGGTCTTGGGGCCAACACCTTTGAGCTGATCGATAGGATCTAACCAAGACTTTCCCATCTTCTTCCTCCTCTTTGAGCAAAAAAATAAATCACCACCTAGAAACTAAGTGGTGATCAGCTATTTTCTAACAATCTAATCCACCGTTACAAAATAATTGTAGACTGGTTGGTCTCCTTGAATAAGTTCAAATTCAATCTCAGAGTTAGTTTGTTCAAAATGGTCAGCAACTTCTTGGGCTAATGAATGATCACCCTCTTCGCCAATAATAACCGTTACTAACTCACTTGATTCATCCACCATTCGATTAACCAATTGGATCAGAGTTTCTTTTAAATCAGTGTGGGTTAAGATTATATCGCCATCTAAAATACCCATAAAATCGTTTTCTTTAATGGATAGGCCATTAATTTCTGTATCTCGAATAGCATGAGTAATTTGTCCAGAAGCAACGCTTAGCGCATACTCTTCCATAGCTAGTCTGTTCTCTTCAATGGCAACTGAAGGATCATACATCAACATGGCTGAGATTCCTTGGGTGATTGACTTTGTGCCCACAACTACCGTTGGTACTTCACTGACTTCAGCCGCTTGTTGAGCCGCCATAATAATATTCTTATTATTCGGTAACAAGATAATATTTTTGGCGTTAACTCGCTCGATTGCTTTAATGAAGTCTTCGGTAGAAGGATTCATTGTCTGACCTCCAGAAAGGACTTCCTTTACTCCAATAGAATGGAAGAGCTCTGTCAAGCCTTTACCTGAAGCTACAGCAATCACTGCGTAATCTTCTTGAGTTTGAGGGACAGCTTGTTGACGCAGCGTAGTCTCTTTGTCTTCTAAGTCTCTAACTTGCTCACGCATATTATCGACTTTAATTTTAATTAACTCACCAAATTCTTGACCCAATTGCATAATCTCGCCTGGATCTTCCGTATGGATGTGGACCTTAACAATTTCATCATCGGCAACAACCAGCAAAGAATCACCTTTTTTATCAAGCGTTTGTCTAAACTCTTCATAATCAAAAGCTTTCTTAACAGTCTGTCCTTGTCCAATTCTTACCATAATTTCGGTACAGAAACCATAGGTAATCTCATCCATAGACATTGGGTGTTCATTCATTTCTTCGAAGATTGCGTGGGCATGGTCATTAGATTGGTCTTCAACTTCATCGATAATGACTTCCCCTGAAAGATTGGCAAGGAAGCCTTCATAGATACATAAAAGCCCCTTACCACCCGAATCGACTACACCCACCTGTTTTAAAACTGGTAGTAATTCAGGTGTTCGATCCAATGATTCTTTTGCCTCTGCTACGATCGTGCGCATCACTTGTATGATGTCTTCTGTTTGCTTAGCTTCTTGTTCACCTTTTACAGCAGATTCTCTAGCAACAGTTAAAATGGTTCCTTCAACTGGCTTCATCACTGCCTTATAAGCTGATTCCACACCACCAATAAAAGCCTTAGCAAAGTCTTTGGCATTTAATTCTTCACAATCTTTAATTGCCATTGAGAAGCCACGGAAAACTTGTGACAAGATAACGCCTGAATTTCCTCGAGCCCCCATTAACAGTCCTTTGGCCACGGCATTTGCTAATTCTCCAACATGATGACTAGTAGAATTACGCATATTCTCAACACCTGATTGGAAAGTCATATTCATATTAGTTCCTGTATCTCCATCAGGCACGGGAAAGACATTTAACGAATTCACTAAGTCAACATTTTCAGCCAGGCGCTCGGCACCTGCTATAAACATCTGTTTAAAGTCAGATGCTTTGATTGTTTTCAGTTCCACACTTTACCTCCTAAACGATCCTAGTCGATAGTCACACCCTGGACATGGACATGAACAAAGTCCAATTCAAAGCCCAAGAGTTGCTCGACATTGTATTTAACAGCTTGTTGAATATTTTGACAAATCACAGAGATTTTTGTCCCGTAAGAAACGACAATATAGACATCTACTGAAATATTGTCTCCTTCTTGAGAAATTAAAACACCACGTGAATAGTTTTCTTTCTTAAGAATGTCTGTTAAATTATCACGGAAGAAATGTTTACTTACCATTCCTACAACACCGTAGTTGTCAGTAACTGCTGCACCGACAATGGTTGCAATCACTTCATTTTCTAAGGATATCTCTCCATTTGGAGTTTGGATATTAATAGCCATAAAGTACCTCCTTTTTGTTGTCCACCATAGTTTAGCATAAATTTTTTAGCTTAGCACCTATTTTAATAGTTTTAGTAACGAGATATTTAAGATTAGTAGTTAATTTCATCATAATTCACTTGCTTCAAAAGTCAAATTATGGTAAATTAATTTGGTATGAAATGTAACTTTTAAATTGTTACAAGGAAAAGGAGGCAGAACCATGGCTAAAGAATGTTATTTCACAGGGCGTAAAGCTGTATCTGGTAACAATCGCTCTCATGCAATGAATAAATCAAAACGTCGTTTTGGCGCTAACTTACAAAAAGTACGTGTTATGATCGATGGCAAACCTCAAAAAGTTTGGGTTTCAGCGCGAGCATTAAAATCAGGTAAAGTTGAACGTGCTTAATCAATACATTAAAACCTCCTAGCCAATCATCATCAAGATGAAGCGCTAGGAGGCTTTTTTGTTTTGTTTAATCTTTTTCTTTTAGCATAAATTGATTGCCCTCTTCATCCACCAAATTAGATTCTTCATTTAGTTCAAAGCTGAAAAGTTCTTTATCCGCAAAAGAAATGGTTAGTTTTTGATCTTTTATTCTGTAGGTTGGATTATGTACGATAATTTCAACTGCCATAGGAACTTCATCAGAAAAGCGCAGGTTAATATATTGTTGATTTTTTAAAGATTCTGCTGCTTCATCTGTTTTTACCATCATTAAACGCCCATCCTGATTAATGCTCTCGGTATATAATTGTAGTAATGCGTCCGAATAATCACCTTCCAAAGCTGCTTGTCCAAAGTAAGACCGGCCTAAAATTACTTTCAATAAGTCTTCTTCTATTTCGAACCCCATAATATTTGAGTTTTCTTCAGTCAAATAGCGTCCCTCAAAATCAACTATCTCCTCTTGAGCAAATATAGCTGGCGGTAGCATGAGTATCATAATCATTATTAAAGCAAAAAGCTTTTTCATCCCATCAACTTCCTTTCCTAATAAAAACTTGATTAAATAAACTTCGAATATTATTTATTAAGCAAATTTTAACACAATAATGAAAGTGCTTCAATTTTATATTCCTATCTTCTATTTTTAAACTCAAGCCTTTATTTTCCTTTTTCCCAAATAACCATCAAGAGACCTTCAGTAAAAGAAAGATTTACTTTGTGCTGATCGACATACTCATTAGACACCAAGGCTCGAGGAAAAGCATAATCTGTTAAACCTAGTTCATATTTGGCCTGCTTAATCTGCAGCTGCTTAACAGCCGTCATTGAAATAATGGATAAGTAGCGGCAATTGTTCAAGTCTTGTAGAAAATAATTGCCTGGTTTAAAAAATCGCACCACTTGATCTTTTTCAATAAAGCTTAAACGGGGGATAATTGCAAAATAGCGTTCTTGAAAGACGAGCCAAAGGTTAGCAATTAAATGATCTAAACGTCCCTCTCCATTACCTATTGCGCCATATACTTCCACCGGACATCGACTGTCTTGTTTAAGAGCGAATTCAAGGCCCAACTCCATATCGGTATCATCTTTGGCAGCTGGATATTTTAAAACCTCCTGACTAGCCGCTTCAATCTTACTAAATTGGGTGGGAGTGACCGAGTCAAAGTCTCCAATTGCAACGTTCAATCGATAGCCTGCCTTCACCAATTGGAGGGCCCCTTCGTCAACTCCAATGAGATAAGTCTGATCTGTCACCTCAGACAAATGGCTGAGGGCTGGATTAGGAGCCCCAGCACAGATAATAATCTTATCCACCATACTAATTGGCCTTAGGGTCTTAAGGAAGCGATAGCTGCAGCCAGATCCATTTGCTTAAAGATGTAGGAACCAGCTACTAAAACATCTGCACCAGCTGCTATACAACTTTTAGCTGTTTGATCATTGACCCCACCGTCTACTTCAATCTCATAGTGATAATGATCATTTTCTTGACGTAATTTGGCTAGTTTTTCTACCTTCTTCATGGTTGATTCAATAAAAGCCTGACCACCAAAGCCTGGATTAACAGTCATCACCAAGACTAAATCCGCTAATTCCAATAAAGGATAAACCGCTTCGACTGGAGTTCCTGGATTAATAGCCACTCCCGCTTTTTTTCCTAAGGCTTTTATCTTTTGTAAGACTGAATGAATATGTTGGGTCGCTTCCACATGTACGGTGATAATATCCGCTCCCGCATCAGCAACCATTTCCAAATACCGCTCCGGTTGATCCACCATCATGTGACAATCAAAAACCATATGGCTATGAGATCTTAATCCTTTAAAAATCATGGGACCAAATGAAATATTCGGTACAAAGCTGCCATCCATAATATCAATATGTAGATAATCTGCTCCACCCTTTTCGATGGTCTGGATATCTTCTAACAAGTGATTAAAATCAGCGCTCAACATTGAAGGTGCAATTTTCATGACTATTCTCCTTTAATAATAAATTTTTTTGTTTTCAATTTTTTCTAAAATCTGCAAATAATTTTGATAACGGCTGTTACTTATTATGCCACTTGCCACCAACTCTTTCACATGGCAATTAGGTTCGTTCTTATGGATACAAGATCTAAACCGACACTTTGCACCTGCTTGGTGAATTTCTGGGAAACAAGCGGCCAGTTCTTCTTTTTCTAAATGGTCGAAATCAATAGCTGAAAAACCGGGTGTATCGGCTAAGAGTCCTTGACCAAAACGATAAAGAGTAACTTCTCGAGTGGTATGCTTACCGCGGTTTAAATGGCTGGATATCTGGTTGGTCTTAATTTCAGCTTGAGGTAGCAGTTTGTTTAAAAGGGTCGATTTTCCCACTCCCGATTGACCGGTCATTACATATATTCCTTGTTGGAAAATGGTTTGAATAGCTTGCATCTTTTCATTGGATTGGTCAAAGAGAAAAACATCATAACCAATTACTTCATAGATTGCTCTGATTTCTGCTACTAAGTCATTGGCTGCATCCCGTCCCTGATGCTCGATTAAAAGGTCATATTTACTCAAGATAATAATGGGTTGGATGCGATGAGACTCCATCGAAACAAGGAAATAATCTAATAAATTATAGGAAAACTCAGGTTCAACTAAGGACATGACAATGAGAGCATAGTCGACATTAGCAACAGCCGGTCGAATCAAAAAGTTATCTCGTTCGAAGATCTCTTCTAATCTGCCCACTTGACTTTCATCTTGTTGATCCATGACAAATCGTACGCGATCTCCCACTAAGGGATTGGTCTTCAAGTGACGAAAGTTACCTCTTGCTTTTGTTACAAAAGATTCTCCTTGCGACCATACATAATAGAAGCCACTAACTGCTTGATAGATGATCCCTTCATGTGAGGTAATAAGCTGTTTCAAATAATTTCCTCCTTTGGTCAGTATTTATTCAGAAAAAAAGTTAAGAGTCAGTAATGCTGCTCTTAACTCTTCAAATTCTTAATTAGGATAAACGGCTGAGGACTGTGCGACAATTTCGCCGTCTCTTAAGACACGGTACTGTCCGGATCCTCCTTCGGGAATATAGAGGACGATTTGAATTTCACGCGATTCGGTGATTTCAATTTCACGCGCAACTTGAGTGATATTATTACGGTCATCTCCTATAAAAACTTGGATTTTATTCGGTAATGGCTTGCTTTGTTCGTAGTCATTTTCAGCATACTTAGGGACATAATCAAGGTATACCGTTTCTGTGGCAGTCGACACTTCTGCTTTTTCTTCACCTTGAGAAACCGTCACCTTAATGGTGTCTCCTTGAGCAATGGGTGAGCCTGAAAGTGGGTCTTGATCAATGACAATCCCTTCAGGTAGATAATCATGATATTGATAAGCTTCTTCTACATAGAGACCATAAGTGTCTGCAAACTTATAGACCATATCAATTGATAAATTAGTAAAATCTTGCATGGTCGTTTGCTCAGAATAGGATCCGATTACTAAAATAATTGAACTTTCACCAGGAACGACTTCCGTACCCGGTGCAATACTCTGTTCTAAAATTTTACCTGCTTCTGACTGACTAGCTGCTAAATACCTTAAGTCAACTATAAAACCTGCATCAATTAGTTTACGACGGACCGGCTCATAGTTTTGATTGAGGTAATCACCGATTTTGACTCTCGGCTTGCCGTCAGAGAAGGTTAAATTAACTTTAGAGCCACGATTTATGCGGTCCCCTGATTGGGGATCACTTTCAATAATTTGGCCGCGCGGAATAAGATCATCCCAAACAACAGTACTTTCGCCTAGCATTAAATCATTCTCTTCTAGTAATTCAATGGCTTGTTTTTGGTCTAGGCCAGCCAATTCAGGAACGATTACACTGGCAACGAATAAGCGATAGGCGAAAAAGACAGCTAAAGATAGTAAGGACAATATCGTAGCAAAGAAGAGAATTTTAAAAATCTTGGACCCTAAATGGCTAGTCTTTTTATCTGGTAAATCAAAAGTTGGAAACTCCTCTTCATTTAAAGGCTCAGGCCCTTCGATTGTTTCCGTCAACACACGATCAGCGGCTGGAATGGGCTGAATGGATTTAAATTGTTCTGATTCATCCAACTGACTGCTAGGAATAAAGGGTTTTTCATCAATACGTCCGACACTAAGAGAAGAAGATAAGTCGTTAAACATCTCTTGAGCCGTACGATAACGATCCTTCGCTTGCTTAGCCGTCGCTTTTAAGACGACATTCTCTAAGCTTTGAGGAACATATTCTAAGCGCTCTCGAATAGTTGGAAAGGGTTCTTGAAAATGTTTAAGTGCAATCGAAACTGCGGATTCACCATCATGTGGGACAGAACCCGTGATTAGCTCATATAAAACTACACCCATGGCATAAATATCTGATTTAGTGGTTGCACTATTGCCCTTGGCTTGCTCGGGCGATAGGTAATGAACTGAGCCTAGCAAGGTGTTGGTTTGAGTAATCGAAGTATCTGATAAAGCCACAGCAATACCAAAGTCCGTAATCTTAACCACATTATTTGCAGTAATTAAAATGTTTTGTGGTTTTATATCGCGGTGAATAATACGATTTTTGTGGGCCACATCGATAGCCGCTACAATTTGTCCCATAATGGAAACAACTAGTTCTAGCGGGACAGGTGCATTCTTTTTGATAAAAGTTTTAAGGTCTTGACCTTTTACATATTCCATCACAATATATTGCTGTTTTTCATGTTCATCGACATCATAAACTTCTACAATATTGGGATGTAGCAGTTGACTGGCTGAAATGGCTTCTCTTTGGAAACGACGAATCGCATCTTGATTATCCTGGAAGTCATAGCGTAACACCTTCACAGCTACGTCTCGATCCAAAATTAAATCATGAGCTAAAAAGACATTTGCCATGCCGCCTTGACCAATGACAGAAGTTAGGACATAACGATCGGATAGTTTATCCCCTATTTCCATGAATAATGTCACCTCCTTCGTCCTCCAAATTAAAATCGCTGGCTAGAATAATAGTAATATTATCGAGACCCCCAGCATTATTAGCCGCTGCGACTAGTTCATCACCTAAGCGGTCTAAATCTGTTTGATTATTAATTATTTGTTCAATTTCTTCATTTTTAAGCATGCCGTTTAAACCATCCGAGCAAAGCAAGAGAAGTTCCACTTTATCAAGAGAAATCTCTGAAAAAGCTGGTTCTAAAACCATTGGTGTTCCAATGGATTGGGTGACCACATTACGACGTGGGTGATCAATACTCTCTTCTACTGTTATTTCACCTGTACGAATTAACTCATTGACTAAAGAATGGTCTTCGGTTAATTGCTTTAATTGGCCCGCTCCGTATGCATAAGCCCGCGAATCACCGACATGACAAATAAGAATGGTCTGCTCGACAATTGTTGCAAGTACAATTGTCGTTCCCATTCCTTCATAATCTGGATTAAGGTCTGCTTGATTCAAAATGAAAGTATTCACTTGATTGGTCATTTGGGTCATCCAAGCATGCGCTTGGGTGATGGTCATAGGGTAATCAATTGTTTCGAATGCCCGACCAACAAACTCTGTCGTTTGTTGACTAGCAATATCTCCTGCCAAGTTGCCTCCCACGCCATCACATAGAATAAAAAGGATTTGTTGGTTTTGAGAATAAAAATAATCCGCATAATCTTGGTTAGAACTTCTCTTTCTCCCTATGTTTGAATGTATAGTGATTTTCATAACTCACCTCAATCTATTTTTTTAAGAAAACGACTGATAAAAAAGCCATCTGTTCCATGCTGTTGGGGCCAAATGCGAAGAAAGCCTTGGGAAGTTATTACATTATCTGTTAAAACTTCTTCAGCTAGGATGGACTCCACTTGCCACTCACTATTTTCCTTTAAGATTTCTTCAATTAATTGTTCATTTTCCTCATAAGTCAGGGTGCAAGTAGAATAGACTAAGCGACCACCTGGCTTGAGCAAAGAAAGCATATGATTAAATAATTGCTTTTGTAATTTAACCAGTTCTTGAATAGCGACAGGCGACTTCTGATATTTGATTTCAGGTTTACGACGCATCAAACCGATACCCGAACAGGGTGCATCTAAGTATATCACATCAAAAGCAGTTTGAGAAAGTGGTTGGAAGTCCAAGGCATCGGTTACTATTGAATCTATCTTATGACTTAAGCCTAACCGCTCGGCATGATCTTTTAAGATACTTAACTTATGCTTAGAAATATCTAAAGCTGTTAAGTGTCCATCAGTTAGAAGTGAAGCAATATGGCTAGCTTTTCCTCCTGGAGCTGCACATGCATCCAAAACATTTTCAGAACCTGTCAATTTACCTAAAGGGGCAACCAGCATGGATGATTCATCCTGAATGGTAAACAAACCTTCCTGATAAGCTTGACTATTAAAGACATCCCCTGCTGTGATTCGAAAACCAAAAGGAGAAACTTGACTGCTAGTAACCGCCAACCCTTGCTCTTTTAATTGGTCCATGATATGTGATCGTTTGGCTGTTGGACCATTGATTCTAGCACTCAAATTAGGAACTTGATTCAAACTAGAAAGAAATGCTTTGAGCTGATGTTCTGGTAAGTGCTGGTCAAAGTATTTGACCAACCAAAGCGGAACGGAATGCTCAATCGATAGTCTCTCCAAGGGTTCTGTGATTACCGTCAATGACTGAAGCTCTTGGCGGAAAAAGTTACGTAAAATAGCATTAACTAATTTTCCAATGCCTTGGTGGCCGTTTACTTTGGCTATCTCGACTGCTTCATTTACAATAGCGTGCTGAGGCACGCGGTCTAAATAAACAGCTTGATAGATAGATAATCGCAATAGGCTGCGTACCCAATCTTCTATTTTACCTTTTACTAAATCCTGTAAATAGAAATCCAAGGTCAAGCGACGTTGGACACTACCGTAAACCACCTTAACCACTAAATTTTTATCTTGACTGCTTCGATTACTTGAAGCCAGATAATTATCTATCACGATATTAGAATATTGGTCTTGGTTATCAATTTGATCTAACAATCTCAGCATGTCCCAGCGGAGATTGTTTTTCAATTTTGTTTGGCTTCTTTGTTTAATTTTCATTATTTATTAGTCCTTTTCACTGTCGAATATCTTACCAATTAAACTTTCTGCCGGTGTCCCTTTTAAGTATTCTTTAACCATCATCCTTTTTTTTCCAGCGGGTTGGTATTCACTAACTGCTAAGTAGGAATCTTGACCACATCGAACATAGAAGTGTTCTTCATCAGCAGCAACAATTTGGCCCGGAATTTCTTCTGTTAATATTCTTTCAATATTATCATCCAGTTCTTTTAAGGGTTGAGCTTGCCAGATTTTTACTCTTTGACCATCTAGTAGGGTATAGGTTGTTGGAAAAGGTCTAAAGGCGCGTATATGACGGTCAATGACACGCGCACTTTGCAACCAATTTAACTGCTCTTCATGCTTTTTGATGGTTGGAGAATATAGTACTTGGCTATATTCTTGTGGAGTCGCTTCATACTCCCCATTAAAAAATTTCGGCAAGAAATTCAATAATAATTCTTTACCAACGACAGCCAGTTTTTCAAACAGTATGCCCACATCATCCTTCTCAGAAATCGGTAAAACTGTTTGAATGAGAATATCCCCAGCATCCATTTCTTCAGTCATTTTCATAATTGTTACACCCGTCTCTTCTTCACCCCGCCAAATTGCATAATGAATTGGAGCCCCTCCACGATATTTAGGTAAGAGTGAAGCATGAACATTAATAGACCCTTGACTGGGTGCTTCTAATAAAGCAAGTGGTATTTTCTGTCCGTAAGCAGCCGTTATGATTAAATCGGCTTCTGTATTCAATAGAGTCTGATAGTCCTTTGAATCGGCTAACTTTTCCGGTTGAAAGACTGGAATATTAGCTTCTAAAGCTGTTTTTTTAACTGGAGGTAGTGTTAGAATACGTTTTCGACCAACTGGACGATCTGGTTGAGTCACTACTGCAATCACTTCATACTCTACTTGTTGAATTAATCCTTTCAGAATGGTTGCCGCAAAAGGAGGGGTTCCCATAAAAATTATTTTTTTCATTCAATAACCTCTTTCTAAATAAAATACTGGGGTTCATGGTCTATTTGAACAAAGACTCCCTTGGCCTGGCTTTCTTGACTAGCAAGAAGAATAGTTTGTAGCTGATCTTTAACTAAGTCTACTTCTTTATATTTTAAGAGCAAATGGAATTGATAATAATCATTGATTCTTTCAATTCCTCCTGTTGAGGGACCTAATATCATTAATTGGGTATTCACTTTGTCCATCAATTGATCCTTGAGTTGATAGATCATTTTTTGAGCCTTGCCTCGGTTTTTAGAAGACACCTTAATTAATGTTGTATAAAAATAAGGAGGATAATGGCTCATATGGCGTCTTCGCATTTCGTAATAAAAAAAATTGTCATAATCATGTTTTTTGGCTAGCTGAATCACATAATGGTTAGGATTATAGGTTTGAATGACCACTTCGCCTTTTAGCTTGCCTCGCCCTGTTCTTCCGGCTACTTGAGTCAGCAACTGAAAGGTTTTTTCAGCAGCTCTAAAGTCTGGTAAGTTCAAACCAGTGTCTGCATTAATAACACCAACCAGGGTTACCTGTTCATAGTCGAGACCTTTAGCAATCATCTGTGTTCCTAAAAGGATTGAACCTGCTTGACTGGCAAATGCTTTTAATAATTTTTTGTGAGCGCCCTTGCGTCGAGTGGTGTCATTATCCATACGGATAATGGGTGTTTGAGGAAAGCGTTGCTTTAAACTTTCGGCTACTTTTTGAGTGCCAATGCCTTGTTTTCTCAAATGCTTAGAACCACACTGAGGACAATTGGTTGGCAGTCCTACTTGGTAATCACAATAATGACATTTAAGCTTTTCTCCAGTCTTATGGTAAGTTAAAGAGATGTCACAATGTGGGCATTGAATGACATGACCACATTCACGGCATAAGACATAAGAGGCATAGCCTCTGCGATTTAAAAGCAAAACAACCTGTTCTTTAGACGCTAATTTTTCGGCAATTTTATCTTCTAAAAGTTGAGAAAGTTCCAGTGTTTCTTGATCCAATAAATGCTGAGTCATATCCACTATGGTTACGGGTGGTAAGGGTTGTTGATTAACACGTTGGTCCATTCTTAATAATTGATACTTACCAACTTCAGCCCGAGCACGTGATTCTAAAGAAGGTGTGGCTGAACCTAAAACTAAGGGACACTGATGGTATTTTGATCGCCATTTAGCAACTTCTCTTGCATGATAACGTGGATTGTCTCCTTGTTTATAGGTTGTTTCATGTTCTTCATCAATAATAATGATGCCGATATTTTTTAACGGAGCAAAAATAGAAGAACGCGCTCCGACGACCACTTTCGCTTCTTGCCGAATGATTCTGCGCCATTCATCATATTTTTCGGTCAATGATAAAGCTGAATGCAAAACGGCAACGCCTTTGCCAAAGCGACCAATCACCTGGTCTACCATTTGTGGTGTTAAGGCAATCTCTGGCACTAATAGAATCGCTGATTTACCAGCTTTAAGGGCTTCAGCTATTAATTGTAAATAGACTTCGGTTTTACCTGATCCGGTGACTCCTTGCAATAAAAAGGTTTGGGCTTCTTCAGCTGTCATGTGATTTTTTATAGTCTCAAATGCTGTTTGTTGCTGTGCTAATAAGGCTTTGGCTGAGGAAGGAGGTGCTTGATCTACTTGATAAGCAGGCCGATAAACTTCCCTTTCTTCCAGCGTCAACCACCCCTTTTTAATCATGGTATTAAGGGTGGCCTTAGAAACTTGAGCCAGCTTTGCTAATTGATCGAACTCTATGGCTTGAGTCCATTGATGGTCGATGAGGACTGATAAAACTTGACCTTGTTTATGACTGCGTTTATCTAAATGATCGAGTAAGTCTTGGTATTCTGCCTGTGAACGATTAGGCAAGATATACTTAAGGGTCTTATGCGTTTTTTTATCAATTAACTGATAAGATAATTGAATAATTTCTTCATCTAATAATGAACGAATTTGACTAGCTGTCAACCTTTCTTCCAACCATTGGCGCGTGACACCAAGCTGATTTAACTTTGCAGGTGAACAATCGAGCACTTCAGCTAATTTTTCAGACTGTTTAACTGTAACAACCGTTTGATACTTGACTCGTAAAATACTTGGCAACATGGCTTGTAGGACTGAAATCCTAAAAGCATAAAGTTGGTCGGCAAGCACTTGAGAAAGTTCAACTAGTTCCTGACTCAAAAAAGATTCGTAATCAATCAAGCGTCTAATCGCCTTTAATTCCCCTTGATAGTCACTATTATCTTTTAAATGAACAACAAAAGCCATTAGGTTACGATATCCAAAAGGAACTTCCACTCGCATACCAACCTTTATTAAAGCTTGCATTTCAGCACTTACTTTGTAATCAAAGCTATGATTGACTTGTGCAGTAGGTATATCAATGATAACTTCAGCGATCATTCGCTCACCTCCTATTAAAAAGCTACTATGAAATCATTAAAAATGATCTGCATAGTAGCCTTCTTATTCGCCCTCTTATTTTTTAATGGATAATACGCCTGCAACAACTTCTTCTAAAGCCTTGCCTACAGGTTTATCTGATTGATAATCTTGTAATTGCATAATTTTATAATCTTCCATTTGTTTAGCACGTTTACTTGCCAAAGTTATTAAAGAATACTTAGATGGTTCTTTTTTCAATAATTCGTCAATTGATGGATATAGCATCATGATTGCTTAGCCTCCTCTTCAAAATATGCATTAATATCTGCCTGGATCGAATGCATGACTCTTTCAACCCTTAGATGTTCACTTTTAATTATAGCATTAATTTCATCGACCGCCTCAGAAATTTCATCATTAACTACCACGTAATCATAGTGACGCATTAATTCAATTTCCTCTTTAGCTTTATTCATACGGCGAGCGATTACTTCTTGGGAATCCGTTCCACGATCGGTTAGACGGGACTCCAACTCATTCAGACTTGGAGGCGCTAAGAAAATGAAAATTCCCTCAGGAATCTTCTCTCTCACCTTACGGGCACCTTGAACTTCAATTTCAAGAAATACATCGCGTCCTTGCGCTAAATTTTCTTCAATAGATGCTAGCGGCGTCCCGTAGTAATTTCCAACATATTCCGCGTACTCTAACAAGGCTTCTTGGGAAATTAAGTCCTCAAATGATTCTCTACTCATAAAGAAGTAGTCTACCCCTTCTAATTCACCTGGTCGACGCTCTCGAGTAGTTGCTGAAACAGAATAAACATAGTCACAATTTGAATCTTCAAAAATCGCGCTGCGAACTGTTCCTTTTCCGACACCCGAAGGGCCTGATAAAACGATTAATAATCCCCTTTGTTTTAACATGACTTCCCTCCATTACTTCATGTTCTATATAGTACCACAATTCACTCTCTACATAAAGATAAGCTGAAAAATAAATAAAATACAGCCATTATGAAATGCGAAAATTTGTTCGTAAAAAGGTTGACAAAAAGAACCTTTGTTCGTATAATATAATTACAAACAAACGTTCGATATTAAAGGAGAGGTTTTTATGGAATTACCCATCAAAAGACAAACTAACTGGCTTGGCCGTGTAAGCCAATCCCTTTTTCAACCTTTCTTTCAACCCACTCCACTTATCAAAGAATCTATTGAAATGATGCCCCTTGCACAAGTTGAAAGAATCCTTCATCAAGCTTATATCAAGCAAGTTCCTTTAAACATACTCATTGAATATTATTTACCCGATCAAACAATGGATATGACCGAAATGGAAGCATATGTACTGGCTCCAATTGGTTCACAAAACAACGTTAGCCTGCAAGTAGGAGCCAATCACTTCCTTTTAAATTTGAATCAAATTATTAATGTGACTGCCATCACAGAAACTTTAATTGCTTAAGTCCATTAATCGATTAAAGATTTGATTAAAACAGCATCCTCCCCGCTGTTTTTTAAAAGCCCTCATCATTAAGATGGGGGCTTTAATTAATTTTGTTAATCATTTAATAAACTAGAAGTTTCTTTGCGTGAAAGATATTTACTGCGTTTGGGAATAATTGTTTGTGGCATAAATCGCGCAAGCAGCACTAGGACACTTGCTGATAGCAGCCAGGATAATAAAAGACCTAGCCAATGGTTAAGATTATTGAACTCAAATAAGACTTCTTCACCCAAGGCAAATGGCACAATCAGTTGGCGAATAGCAATAAATAATATTAAAGCTAAAAGACTGCCAGTGAAGATATTCAAATAAGTAGAAGAGTAACGTTTATTGTTCAAGGTCTTTTGTGTATATTTCGCAAATAAACCGGTTACTCCTACTGCTAAGATGGGAGCAATCCATTGAACGATTAAGACTAACCCATCATCTAATCCCCCGTTAAGCACTCCTTGGATAATTCCTACCAAAAGTCCGCTAATAATAGCTGATGGGGCGCCATGGCGCAATGCCAACCACATTAAAGGAATTAAGGCAATAATTAGCTCAAGCCCCAAAAAATTAATGGCTACTTCATCAGACACAAAAAACAAGATTAGGGATAGGACAAGAGCAATCACCATGTCCCAAAATTGTCTAATACTGCGTTTATTCATAATTATTTATCACCTTTTTTTACTTGATAATTTGAAGCTTCCATAATAATCGGTAGGATAACCGGACGACGTTTAGTCTCCTTATATAGATACTTACCAATTTTTTCACGCAGATCGCCCTTAAGATTATTCCAATCAAAATCATCTGAAACAATGTGTTTTTCTAAAACATCTAGCGTAATATCTGAACAAGCTTCAATTAAATCAATGGAAGTTTTCATAAAGACGAAACCACGCGAGGTAATTTGTGGGCCAACTAGAATTTTCTTCAAACGACGTGAAATAGTCGCGACTACAACGAAAATTCCGTCTTCACTTAAAATACGACGGTCTCTTAAAACCACATTCCCAATATCGCCTACGCCACTTCCATCGACTAAGACATCCCCTGCTGTCACCTGACCTGCTTGGATAACTTTTCCGTTTTCAAAGCTTAATACATCTCCAATAGATGGGATAATAATTTGATCTTCAGACATTCCCACTTGCAAGGCTAGATCACCGTGGGCTCTTAACATACGGTATTCCCCACTGACTGGAAGTAAAAAGTCCGGTTGAATAAAGTTTAACATTAATTTTAAATCATTGGGTGTAGCATGACCCGATGTCTTAAAGTGGTCTGTCACACTCATAACCCGAGCACCGGCTCTATAAATCATATCTTTGGTACGAGTCACACTCTTTTCCATTGAAACAGATGGAGTGGTTGCAATATAAACCGTATCATCTTCCTTTATGGTGACTGTTTTATGCTTACCTTGAGCCATGGCTTGGATAGTTTGAATCGGTTCGCCCACATCGCCAGTAGCCAGAATAACAATTTGATCCTCTTGATATTTATCGATATTTTTAAAATTACCAAAGACATCACGACTTGGAATAGAAATTTTATCTAACTTTAAAGCGACATCGACAATTTCGTAAAGGTCTTTGGTTGGGAAGAAAATGGTTCGTCTTGAATGGTGAGCTGCTTCTAAGACTTGCTGAATACGCATAATGTTCGAGCCAATCGTCCCTACTATCACTCTTCCTCGCGCATTGCGGAAGACTTCTGTTATTTCTTCTGTAATAACACGATCATTCACATTTTCCACTGGTGATTCTGCCTCAGCAGAGTCACTCAATAAGGCAAGAACCTTTTTCTTACCTAAGTCTGTCAACCGACCAAAATCAGTGCGGTAAGCTTGAGAAGCTGAAGGATCAAAGCGGAAATCGCCTGTGAAGACAATCGCCCCATCTTTAGTATCTATCACGATTCCGACTGAATCTGGAATGGTGTGAGTGGTAGGGAAGAAAGAAACATTGACATCACCAAATTCAATTTCAGTTTCTGAATCAATCACATGGAAATTTTCAAGGCGGTCATCGTGTCCTTGTCTACGAGCAGAAATAGAAGCCAATTCAATCGTTAACTGGGTTCCAAAAACCGGGGCATCAATCTTATCTAATAAATAAGGTAAGGCACCTACTGCATCGGCATGCCCATGTGACAAGAAAATCCCCACTACACGCTCAGCATTTTCTTCTAAATAGGTGAAGTCTGGAATCACCATATCAATTCCTAATAAATCATCTTGTGGATACAATAGCCCACAATCTAGCACAAATATGGCTTGATCGACTTCGACCAAATACATATTCTTGCCTTCTTCGCGAACACCACCTAAGGGAATAACTTTAATCTCACTCATAATACACCTCTATTATTATTTTTTCATATTTTATTAAACGCTTAGCAGCTTGATCTCCGTTAAGGGGTCAAATTCTGGCTTATCTCAGTTATTATAACATAGACCACCTTAAATTAAAATTTGAGCCTCTTTCCACCTCAACGACTACTGATTAAAGACTAATGAATTAGAATAAGCCCCCTTCATTTATAGGAGGGGGCTAAGACTTATTAAATTTATCGTTAATAATTATTCTGGCTTTTGCATTAACACTTTACGTGATAAATCAATCCGACCTTTTTCATCGATACTGGTTACTTTGACTGTTACAGTATCCCCAATATCAAAGACATCTTCGACCTTTTCAATGCGACGATGATCAATTTGAGAGATGTGAAGCAAACCTGATTTACCAGGTAGGACTTCCACAAAGCAACCATACTTCTCAATTCTAATAACTTTACCTTCGTATATTTTATTGACTTCCACATCTTCAACTAAGCTAAGCACAATCTCTTTTGCCTTTTTAATCATAGCTAAATCTGAAGAAGCAATGCTAACTTGTCCTTCTTGAGAAATATCCATCTTAACGCCAGTTTGGTCAATAATGGAGTTAATGGTGTCACCACCCTTACCAATAACCACCTTAATTTTTTCAGGATCAATTTGAACCATTTCAATCTTCGGTGCATAAGGACTTAATTCTGGTCGTGGTTGAGCTAATTCACGAGTGATATTATCTAGGATTTCGAGACGGGCTTTTTTAGCTTGGGCTAAAGCTTCTTCTAAAATGGCCTTAGTAATTCCTTTTATCTTAATATCCATTTGTAAGGCCGTAATGCCTTCGGCAGTCCCCGCCACTTTAAAGTCCATATCGCCTAAGTGGTCTTCTAAGCCTTGGATATCGGTTAGGACAGTGTAGTTATCACCGTCCATCACTAAGCCCATAGCAATTCCTGCCACCGGTGCTTTAATCGG
Organism: Facklamia sp. P13064; assembly: GCF_050409425.1. Classification (NCBI taxonomy): domain Bacteria; kingdom Bacillati; phylum Bacillota; class Bacilli; order Lactobacillales; family Aerococcaceae; genus Facklamia; species Facklamia sp. P13064. The sequence goes on from NZ_JBNUPM010000001.1 coordinate 151,594, forward strand.
AACACCGGCATCCATTAATGCCAGCGTACCGGCACAAATGGATGCTTGTGAAGAAGAACCGTTGGATTCTAATACTTCAGCCACTAAACGAATAACGTATGGAAATTCTTCTTCTGAAGGAATCACTTGGGTTAAAGCTTTCTCACCTAGCGCACCGTGACCAATTTCACGACGACCTGGTGAACCCACTCGTCCGGTTTCTCCTACTGAGAAGTTAGGGAAGTTATAATGATGCATGAAGCGTTTGCCTTCTTCTAATCCAAGACCATCAATAATTTGATGTTCGGATAAAGGAGCCAAGGTAGCTACTGATAAAGCTTGCGTTTGTCCACGGGTGAAGAGTCCTGAACCATGGGTACGTGGTAAAATGCCAGCCAAAGATTCCAAAGGACGAATTTCATCTATTTGACGACCATCTGGACGAATACGGTCATGGGTAATCAACCGACGAACGACTTCTTTTTCTAAGTCCTGCATAGCCGAAGAAACATCTTTCAGTTTCTCTTCTAAATCTTCTGCTTCGGCATACTTTTCACTAAAGAAAACTTCAGCTTCTTCACTCAATTGATTAACCGCTTCATCGCGGGCTTGTTTTTCCTGTGTTTTAACAGCTGTAACCATTTTTTCATTGTATAAGCTCTTGACTTGCTCAGTGATTTCTTGATCGATTTGAACTAATTCAAATTCAAATTTTTCTTTTCCAACTGCTTGGACAATCTCTTTTTGAAAGGCCACTAATTCTTGAATATTAGCGTGTCCAAACAATAAGGCTTCCAGCATATCCTCTTCTGATGCTTCCTTAGCAGAAGATTCTACCATGTTGATCGCGGTCGCAGTCCCTGCTACGGTTAAATCAATCTCAGAAACTTCTTTTTGGTCGGGTGTAGGGTTGATAACAAATTCACCATCGACACGTCCCACATCCACTCCGGCAATCGGTCCATCAAATGGTATATCTGAAATAGCCAATGCTAGCGAAGAACCAAACATAGCTGCCATCTCTGGTGAGCAATCTTGTTGAACTGAAAGGACTGTATTAGTAATTTGAATTTCATTCCGCACGCCTTCAGGAAACATTGGGCGGATTGGACGGTCAATTAAGCGGGCAGTCAGGGTCGCGTTATCAGAAGGTCTACCCTCACGTTTTAAGAAACCACCTGGCACCTTACCAACCGCATACATTTTTTCAATGTAGTGAACCGTTAAGGGGAAGAAATTCATCGGTGAAGGGGATTTGGAAGCGACAGCAGCAGTCAAAACGACTGTATCGCCATAACGTACTAAAACTGCTCCATTGGCTTGTTTAGCCATTTGTCCTACTTCAACAATTAAGGGACGGCCTCCCCAATTTGTTTCAAATACTTGTTTAGTTGTCATAACATAACTCCTTTTAAATTTTTAATCATTCGGAGTAGCACTAAACAAAAATCAACCGTTTAAAGTTTAAACGACTCATTTTTGTATAGTGTGAAACTCCGAACAAATCTACTAGTAATATAACAAAAAGGATGGCTAATTGCCATCCTTTAGTCGCAGGATTAACGACGTAATCCTAATCTTTTAATTAAATCACGGTAACGAGTAACGTCCTTGTTACGTAGGTAAGCAAGAAGGTTACGACGGTGACCAATTTTCTTCATTAATCCACGATAAGAGTGAAAATCTTTCTTATGTGTTTTAATATGGTCGTTTAAATTGTTGATGTCTTCTGTTAAGACAGCAACTTGAACCTCAACAGAACCGGTATCACCTTCGTGACGTGCGTATTCTTTCATGATTTCAGTTTTACGTTCTTGTGTTAATGCCATATTATTCACCTCTTTCTAATTTATTTCCACTAGCTAAGTAAAGCGTTGGTGATGCGCTAAACCGAGCGAGGGCATTGTTCTGAATTTTCATACAGAACAATGATTAATTATAGTTTAAAGCAGTCTCATAATCAAGGGGTTTTCTTAATTAATTGGAAATAGGGCTGAAATTCGTCTGGAGCTTGATCTTCTGCTAATAAGTGAACAGCCAATTCTGATTGAGCGCTTTGTTTAGTGGTCCCTTGGAAGTAGTACCTAAAATCTAGATGATAATGAGCCCCTTCGCCTTTTTGTGGGTTAGCGGGGATGGCAAATAGATTAAGGTCTACTAATTCGGACTGAGTAAGGGAGGTGAATTTTAAACCCGTTTCTTCGTATAGCTCACGCAAGGCTGTTGTTTGAGGGGTCTCCCCTATTTCCACGTGTCCTGCGGGTAATAAAGTTTTATGTAAATAAGGATGATGAATAAAAACTAAAGACTGATCTTGAAAAACCAAGGCTGAAGCTGATAAGTGCAATGGACTTTTGCGGTCCAAGAGATTGCTTGCAGGATATTGATCCATTATTTCTTGGAGCCTTAAAAACTTCTTCTGATTAAAGAAGGGTGAGACTTTAATCAATTCTTGCGCATTATTCAAAAGCTCTGCTGCATTAATTTGTTGCAAACAAATCCCTCACTTTTTTTATCAGATGGAAAGATCCCACAACCATAATAGGATCGTCTTGGTCTTCCATCAGTTGTTTTAAGCCTGCACGACTATCCGGATAAGAAATCACTGAGCTTCCTTTTTGTTCAAAAAGTTTTGCTAGCTCTTTGGTATCCATCGCTCGATCTGGAAAATCGGGCTGGGTCACATAAAAATCAGCAGTTAATTTTAATAATTCATCTAGAATAGCCGGTACATCTTTGTCTTTGAGAAAACCACACAAAATGCTCAACTTTTGACCAGCATATAATGATTGGATGCTAGAGATTAATTCTTGAATGGCATCTAAATTATGAGCAGCATCTAGGATAATGTCGGGAGTGCTTTGCACTTTTTCAAAACGTCCTACCATTCTTAAGTCTTTAAAAGCTTTTGTCATGTCAGTCTCTATAGGAGAAGGTTGTTCACTTTCCAACCATACTTGATACCATTTAAAGACGGTCTTTAAATTTTCATTTTGGAAAGTCCCTAATAAGGGCAAGTAGAGTTCAAAACTTTTTTGATTTAGTTCCACTTGAAAATAATGTGGACGCTTGTAAACAATCTTTTGGTCAGAGCTATCATGGAAAGAACTTTTTTGCTCCGAGCTTATTTGTTTAAGACGCTCAACCACTCCGTTCTTTTGGTTCGGCGCCACAATGACTTGTTGATTTGAACGGATAATACCAGCTTTAGTCTCTACGATAGCTTGCAAAGAATCCCCCAGTAAATTTAAATGATCCATACCAATTTTAGTAAAGATGGCATATTCAGAGTGGCTAATTGCATTGGTCGCATCAAGGCCCCCACCTACACCACATTCTAAAACTAGATAATCACAGGCTAAATGGGCATAATAAAGGATCCCAATCAAAAAGGTGGTCTCAAATTGTGACAAATCTTTTTGTGGGTCTAAGCCTAACACAATCGCCGCTCGGTGAACTTCCGCCATGATACAGCTAAAATCTGACTGACTAATCATTTGGTCATTGACTTTAATACTTTCACATTCTGAATATAAATGAGGACTGGTAAATAGTCCTGTGCGATATCCATGAGCAAGTAATAAATGAGAAATCATATTAGCAGTTGACCCCTTACCATTAGTTCCCGCAATATGGATGATTTTAACGGTTTGGTCCGGTTGGCCCAATTGTTTCAACATGGCTTTTAAAACACTTAGACGGTCTCCTTCACCATAAAGAATAGTTGGTAAATCATCGGTCAAACTGTTAATCATAAGGCGTTCACCTTAGGTAAAGACTGCAGAAATTCATTCCGCAACTGAACATCTTCATTAAAGGCGCCTAAATAATAATTGGTACGGGTAATGGAGTTGACTTTTTGGACCCCGCGCATTTCCACACACATATGACGGGCATCAACCACCACAGCTACTCCCTTAGCATGGGTAATCTCCATCAAAACCTCAGCGACTTCACGCGTAATATTTTCTTGCACATTTAACTTTCTTGCAGCATAGTTTACCAATCTTGGTATTTTTGACAGGCCAATAATTTGTCCATCTTGTGGAAGATAGCCTACATGAACATTCCCAAAGAAGGGTAACATATGATGTTCACACATAGAATAAAAAGGGATATTATTGACTGCCACCATTTGTTGATTAGGACTGGCATCGGTTGGGAACATTTTTCCTTCCGTAAATTCTTCTAAGCGAGTAGAAGCTGTAATTTCCTTTAGCGACTTGGCAACACGTTTAGGTGTTTCAATGAGCCCCTCACGATCTGGGTCTTCTCCGATTTCGATTAAAAGCTCACGAACTAATTCTTCTATACGATTCAAATTAATTTCTTTCATTTTCTACCACTCTTTCTATTCTTTGGTCTTGTGTCTTTTCTAAATGTTCAATGGCTTGATTAATTTGACAATAAGCATAAAAATTGGTGTCAATAATTTCTTTTAAAGGAATTAACACAAACAAACGGTTCATTATTTCGGGATGCGGTAAAGTTAGCTGAGGGTCTTCACTTTCTAGATGGCCAAAATATAAGATATCCATATCTAAAGTTCTAGGTCCCCAAACGATCAATCGCTTTCTTAGTAACTTGGCTTCTATTTCATGAAGGTAGTCCAATAAGTCATAAGGATCTAAGTCTGTTTCAATGGCGAGAGCTTGATTAATGAAGTCATCTTGCACGACTCCTCCTACTGGAGAAGTCTGATAATAGGCCGAGGCTTTTAAGACTTCAATTTGTGGATGAGTCGCTAACAGCTCTTGCCCCTTTCGCAGATTAGCCATCCGATCTCCTAAGTTAGATCCGACACTCAGATAAACAGTTGCCATCCTCTATCCCTCCAATTCAATTTCGGCAGAATCTAAAATACCATCGATGGGTAATTGTAATTTGCGAACATTGACTTTGACCTGACTAATTAGTTGTGGATTGGATTGTTTTATTAAATCTAAAAGGTCAAAAGCAACTGTTTCAATCAAGTCGACCCGTGTTTTTTTTATATATTCAGCAACTAGATCATAAAAATGCGCATAAGAGACTGTTTCATTTAAATCATCTCGCGTGAGACTGGCCTTCATGGTCACCGTCAGATCAACAGCGATATTTTGACCTAATTTCTTCTCTTCAGGAAAATAGCCAATATGCGAATAAAAACGCATGTTATTTAATTTTATCTTAAACATAACTCCTCCTATTTAAGTGGATAAGCAGCAAAATTTGTATCCTCTAAGCTATCAGATAAGCGCAAGTGGTTACCAATTAACGAAGCAATCCGGTGAGAGCTTCCCACATGAACCCTAAGCATTTCGATACCCATAAAAGCAGCGATAGCGGATAAGGCAGCAGAGCCTTCGTCTCTTTGTTTGAATCCTTCTTCGGTTTCAACATCTACATTAAAGCCAGCTTCTTGCAGGGTGTTTTGAATAAAGCGTTTACGAGAAACCCCTAAGAAGCAGGTAAAGCCTTTTTGGTGAATCCGATTGGCTTGATGGATTAATTGGTAGTTCTCACGTTTAGTTAAACCAAAGCCGATTCCTGGGTCAAGTGCGATGCGGTCTTTTTTGATACCCGCTTCAGCCGCATACTTTAAAGACTTATCAAAATACTTATCCATCAATTCAACAGCGTCCATTTTGGCAAAAGCGTCCAATTCTGCTTTGCTAAAGACGCCTTCTGCTCCAAACTGCGGAAAGACCTTGGCGGAAGGATGGTCTGGACGGACAATTACTGGATTAGCCATCACAATGACACCAGCTTGAGTTGGTGCAATCACTGAGGCCATGCGCGGGTCACCTAAAAGTCCAGTAATATCGTTGATAATATCGGCTCCGGCTGCAAGCGCTGCTTGAGCAACCTCAGCTTTCCAAGTATCAACTGAGATTATTACATCAGATTGCGCTCTTAGGGCCTTGATAACTGGGACGACACGTTGGATTTCTTCTTCTACGGCCACATAAGTCGACCCCGGACGGGTAGATTCTCCTCCGATATCAATCATTTGACAACCTTGCTTAATCAATTCCATCGCTCGCTTACAGGCCACTTCTAGACCAAACCATTTTCCTCCATCTGAAAAAGAATCTGGGGTCACATTGACGATTCCACAGAGAATGGTCGGGTCGCCATGCTTAATCTCACGATGGTTAAAGCGAAAGACTGGCTGTTTTTTTGGATTTGCTTGCATGTTTTACTCTCCCCACTTAGATAGTTTGACTCAAAAAAGAGCACTCTTCAAAAGAGTGCCCTCCACAAGATGAAAACAGCGGAGGCGATTATCTATCGCGTGAGAATCACTTCGTCTTCTAGCGACATCCCATCTAGAAGCACTTTACGTAAATAACCTACTCTGTTTTTGAATTCCCTTATATTGTAAGGGAATACATTAAAAATTACAATGTTAGATTTTTATTACTTATTTTATCTTGAAATGCGCTTTCAACTCCATCATTAAATCACGCGTCTCGGCTGCTTTTTCAAAATTCATTTCTTTAGCATAAGCTTTCATCAACATGGTTAAACGCTCCAGCTCTTCCTCTCTTTGCATCCGAGATAGTTGTTTGAAATCTAGTAAGACATTTTCTTGACGATCTTCTGCTTCCACATCGTGAGTGATACGAATTAAGTCGCGAATATCTTTTTTGATAGTCGTCGGTGTGATGCCATGCTCTTTATTATAAGCTGTTTGAATTTGGCGTCGTCTTTCTGTCTCATCAATCGCTTTTTGCATAGAATTAGTGATGCGATCTGCATACATAATTACGCGACCGTTTTGGTTTCGAGCGGCTCGACCAATAGTTTGTACCAAGGCACGTTCTGACCTTAAAAAGCCTTCCTTGTCCGCATCTAAAATCGTCACCAGTGATACCTCAGGGACATCTAGTCCCTCTCTTAATAAGTTAATCCCGATTAAGACGTCAAAAACACCTAATCTGAGATCACGGATGATTTCCGTTCGCTCCAAAGTCACAATATCTGAATGCAGATATTTGACCTTAATATCCAATTCCCTTAGATAATCGGTTAAGTCTTCAGACATTTTTTTGGTTAAAGTCGTTACAAAGACACGTTCATTTCTTTCCACTCTTAAACTAATTTCGGAAACTAAATCATCAATTTGTCCCTTAATCGGTCGAACCTCTATAACAGGATCCAAAAGACCTGTTGGACGAATAATTTGTTCGATATATTCATGGTTGGTATGTTCTAATTCATAAGGGCCTGGTGTGGCTGAGATATAAATAATCTGATTAATATGGTCTTCAAACTCATTGAGTTTAAGTGGACGATTATCCACAGCTGAAGGTAGACGAAAGCCGTATTCAACCAACTGCTCCTTACGCGCCCGGTCACCATTATACATCCCACGAATCTGCGGCATGGTAATGTGGGATTCGTCAGCAACGATTAGAAAATCATCAGGAAAGAAATCTAATAGCGTATAAGGTGGCTCTCCTGGTGCACGCCCATCCAGATGGCGCGAATAGTTTTCAATGCCTGAACAATAGCCCATTTCCAATAACATTTCAATATCATAGTTAGTTCTTTGCTCTAGTCGCTGAGCTTCTAATAGTTTATTCTCAGAGCGTAAGACTTCTAATCTTTCCTCTAATTCTTGACGAATACTTTCAACTGCTCTTTGCGTTTGTTTTTGATTAGCTACGAAGTGGGTAGCCGGATAAATGGGATAGTGTTCGACATCCTTTTTGATTTCACCTGTTAAAACATCTACTTCACGGATACGGTCGATTTCATCACCGAAAAACTCAATCCGAATGACTTCTTTATCTCTTGAAGCTAAAAAGATTTCTAGGACATCGCCACGGGCTCTAAAGGTTCCACGTTGAAAATCAATATCATTGCGAACAAATTGCATGTCGACTAAACGAGCCATCACTTGGTCACGGGCAATTTCTTGACCTTGACGTAAAGAAAGTACATGCTCACGATACATGTCCGGATCAACCAAACCATAAATACACGACACTGAGGCGACTACTATCACATCGTCTCTTTCTAATAAAGAAGAAGAAGCTGAATGACGCAACTTATCAATTTCGTCATTGACACTGGATTCCTTTTCGATATAGGTATCAGAAGATGGCACATAGGCTTCTGGCTGATAATAATCATAGTAGGAGACAAAATATTCGACCGCATTATCAGGGAAAAATTCTAATAATTCGGAATATAATTGACCGGCTAGTGTTTTATTATGAGCTAGGACCAATGTTGGTTTATTGACTTCTTCAATTACCTTAGCCACTGTATATGTTTTACCCGTACCAGTAGCCCCAAGTAAAATCTGCTCTTTTTTTCCTGCTCTTAAACCAGCCGCTAACTCTTTAATTGCCTGGGGTTGGTCACCAGCTGGTTCATAAGGTGATACCACCCTAAATTTATTACTCTTCAAAAACTCGCCTCCATTTATGCTTTTGCTCTTAATAAATTACACAACTTTTGCTTGTCTCACAAGTTCAATGCTTATTAAATAATCTGACTTATTTTTATTGCAAGTTGACATTGTCTTCTGTATAATATTTCTTGTTGACTAAGTTTTCAGACTTAGACTAGATTTATTGAAAAGAGGTGACCATTCATGGCCAATACAGCATCAGCAAAAAAACGTACACGTCAAACTGAAAAAGTTTCTAGCCGTAAACGCACTCAAGTTTCTGCTTTAAGAACTGCAATGAAAAAAGTTCGCGTAGCAGTTGAAACGGGCGAAGGTGATGTTCAAGCATTATACCAAGCCGCAGTTAAAGCTATTGACTCTGCCGCAACTAAAGGCTTAATTCATCACAACAAAGCAGCACGTGATAAATCTCGTTTAGCTAAATTAATTGCATCTGCTAAATAATAATTGAGCTTCCATTGGGAGCTTTTTTGTTTTACTGATTAATCAGACCAAGCATCCTCGTTAATCCTTGCTTGATTAGGGGCCTAACAACAAGCCGATAAATCTTGTTACAGACCCTAATCGAAAGGTTTTAAGAAGGATGCTTTTTATGTTGAACTTCATTTTATAGATACTGATTAAGTAGTTCTTGTCGACTGTGCTTGCTTAAATAAGACACTGGAACATCTAATTGTGTTAAGGCTCCTGATTTTCCTTCACTAGCTAAACGGTAAACCGCTCTGGCATAGGCCAGCAGTAAATGGGCTTGATTAAATCGAGGGTGATTAAAACTTAAGCTCAAATCATAAGTAGTAAGCTCTTGATTGTCTGAAAGGGTCCGAATCAGCCGACCCGCTTTGGCTTCCTTTGAAAGCTTGGTCATCTGATCACTCGAAACAAAATTTATATTCCTTTCAACTTGAGAAAGATAATTAGGTAAGGCCTGTACTTGATCATGAATCCTGTCAGGATTCACTCCCTCTTCCAAAACTAGGTAAGCCACTCTTTCTTGATAGTCAGAAAAACGCAAATCAGCACCTTCCCCTTTTAAAATGGCTTGTATACTTTGAGGAGAGGCTTTGATATATACACTTGCTTGGGCTACTCCTTCTATGCCAGCCAGTGTTTCACTCATTTTTTGACTCCATTCATTTTCGATAAAACGATAATTAGTTGCTTGAGGCATCACAGCTTCTGCCAATAATTGATTGATTGTATAAATACCAGGATTCCACCCTACACCTATCACGGCTAATTTATGGTGAACCTGACTGATAGAATCGATCGATTTTAATAAAAGAGCTGGCTTAGCATAAAAATTATATGTATCCACTAAATTAAAATGAGCCGCATATTCCGTTAGATTATCAGGATTGTCCTCAGTAGAACCCCTACAGACTAGCAAGACATCAATAGACTCTTTAAAGTGAAGTGCTTGTTCCATGGGATGAATAGGCAAAGACTGCAAGGCTTGTGGGAAGTCCTGCTTACTTTGCCGGCTAAAGATATGTTGGATAATTAAGTCTTGGTGTTGATCCATAACTTCCATAATAGCTTGACCCACTTGATCGAAACCTGCGATGGCTAAGCGAATTTTTTGCATAGGAACCTCCTTTAATTAAAGTTGCATGATTTTGGTCAGGATCAGATAGAAAGACGTATCCTTATTGCCTAAACCGGTTTTCATTTGGTAATCAGCTTGAATGAGTTGTAAATAAAGCTGACTAAGTTCTCCTATTTGCATGGGTCGACTGGCTTGAAGGGCTAATTTCACTCGATAAGGATGGACAGAGAGTGTTTGAGCTATTTCATCTTGCTTTATTCCTTGCATTTGTAAGAGTTTAACTTGTAAAAATAAGCGAAACTGCGAAACGATTAAGGCATGTAGTTGAATGGGATCGTGCTTCATTAATATTAAGTCTTGATAAATTTGAATCGAGCGATCAAGCTTGCGGGCTAGTATAGCATTGGTCAATTCAAAGACATCTGAAGCTAGGCTGCGTGTGACTAAAGAATTTACCACTTCCAGGGTAACCTTTTGACCACTTTGAGCAAATTGTTTCAACTTCTCCAATTCGGCCACTGCTTGACTCAATTGATAATCTACACGTTGTAACAAAGCCTTTTGAGCTTCTGTAGTCATCTCAAAATCAGCACTTTGAATATAACTTTGAATAAAGGACTGAACAGCCGCTTCTCCTAGAGGAGAAATATTAATATAAGTCGTCTCTTTCAGGAATGCCTTAGTTAATTTTCGCCTTTTATCCACTTGATCATGAGGGACGATAAAAAGAATACAAGTAGCGGGATTAGGATCCTTCAAATAATCCAACAAGCGCTTTGTTTGACCATCAGTCATTTTTTGTTGAGCTTGGCTGATTAGAAAATCTACTTGGTCCACTATAATAAGGCGTTGGTCGACAAAAAACGAATAACTTTCTGCTTCATCTAAAACAGTGTCAATGGATACTTCATTAGCGTCAAAGCTAGAAAGGTCTAGTTCGCCGGCCAAATGTTCAATTTTTTGAGCCAGAGCTTGTCGAAAATTTTGTTGAAGATAGACTTCACTGCCTTGAAGACAGTAAACATTATCAATCTTACCCTGAACTAAAGCCTGTTTTGCCTTTTGAAAGTCCATAATGCCCCTCCTCATCCTCTCTCATTAGTGTACCAAATATTTTATGCTTTGTATGCTATAAAGCCTTTTAACTTGCAGGCACTTTCTTGTATAATAGGAATATCATTATAGTCGCAGAAAGGAATTTATTATGCAACCAATCATCGCAATTACTGGTAGTATTACACCCATTCAAAACGACCCTCGATATGCAGCCTTCGATGCTACTTACACCCCTCACTTTTTTGTAGAAGCTATTATTGAAGCGGGAGGGATTCCACTCGTTCTACCCATCAATAACCAATATCCAATTGAAGCCATTATTGACCGTATAGACGGTCTGATCCTAACTGGTGGACAAGATGTGGATCCACGTTTTTATCAAGAAGAACCTCATTTAAAATTAGGATCTTTAAATATCGACCGTGACCACCATGAATTAAAATTAATTAAACATTTTATGCAAGCTGGCAAGCCAATCCTTGGTATCTGTCGTGGTATGCAATTAATTAATGTTCTTCAAGGTGGGAACCTCTATCAAGACCTCAGCTTGTATCCAGAATGGGCTATTCAACACGTGCAAAAATCAGAATTAAACCGTATGACCCACCGGGTTAAAATTGATCCCAATTCACGTTTAAGTAATTGGATGGGAACTGGTGATTACGTCAACAGTCTTCACCATCAAGCCATTAAAGAGCTGGGTAAAGACTTAAAAGCCATTGCCTGGTCAGGTGACCATCTGGTTGAAGCCATTGAATCCACTGATCCAAATGTGGATATTTTAGCTGTCCAATGGCACCCTGAACTCACTTACAAACATCAAGAAAGCAGTCGAGCTATCTTTAAAGATTTGGTAGAACGGGCTAAAAATAAGCAGTAATTTTTAATTAATCAAACAAAAACGAATCCTGCATAGGATTCGTTTTTGTTTTAGTATTGCTTACGATCACCGTACATATAAGGGTCAGCTTCTGAGAACATATAGGATCGGTGATGGTAACGCATAGAGAGTATCAGACCCACTCCGACCATATTGGACAGTATGGCCGATCCCCCTTGAGAGATAAAGGGTAATGGTACTCCCGTAATTGGCAGTAAACCGATAGTCATGCCCACATTCTCTAGAACGTGGAAAAGAATCATGGTAATAACTCCTGCAGAAATATAAGTATAATACTCATTTTGAGTCTCAAAACAAGTTTGAACCATTTGATAAATCAAAACAAAATAAATCACCAGAATAATCGCCGCACCAAAAAAACCAAAATTTTCACCAATAGTCGTAAAAATAAAGTCTGATTCACGAACCGGAACTGGCACTTCGGAAATGCCAAAGCCCTTACCATAGAGTTGACCAGATCCAATCGCTAAGATCGATTGAACCAGTTGGTAAGATTCACCTCTGGTGTCTGAGAAGGGTTCTAACCAAGTAGTGATCCGGCCTAACTGATAAGGTTGGAAGCCGATTTTCAGTAAGGCATCTGGGAATAAGACGGCCAGTAAGATTAATCCCCCACCAACAATGAAAACAACTGAAAAAGCTGGAAATAAAATTTTCCATGAAACACCGGATAAAAGAATCAATCCAGCGATAATAGACAGCATGACCAAGTTAGTTCCCAAGTCATTTTGCATTTGCACTAATATTAATACAGGTGCGGAAGCCAATAAGAGTTTACCAATCAAGATAAAGTCGCTTTGAATCGTTCGATTAGTATTTTGATTATTGTGTTCGGTTACCAATCGTGACAGATAAACTATCAAGGCTGGTTTCATCAACTCTGAAGGTTGAAAAGATAAAGAACCTAATTTGAACCAGGATTTAGCTCCCGTCATGATTGCTGTTTGGCGATCATGGAAAAAAAGGACGAGCACCAGTAAAAACAGACCAATACCGTAAAAGTAAATGGATAATTTCCAATACTGTTCACTATCAAACTGCATAACGATAATAACGACCAGAGAACCTAAGGCGTACCACAAGGCTTGTTGTAAGGTCGGCCCGATTCCTTGGTTGGAAATCATTGCGGTAGTTGCATATACAACGGCTAAGCCCACTAAACATAACAACAAAACAGTTAAAACAATGCCATAATCAATTCGATTTTCTTGATAACTAGCAATTCTTCTATTTATTTGCATTAATATTTCTTCCTCCTTAAGGATAAGACTTAATCGATGGATTTGATAGATCGAATCATTTCATTAAAGTCTCTTATTAACTGCTTTAAAATCTAAAGTTAGAACATTTATAAAAGCGCCGATAAAAAATATGAGACAATTTAGATAAATCCAAAACATGATGACTAAAATTGCACCCAAGGCAGTGTTACTATTAAGTGATTGATTAAATTGAATAATGGTCCCAAATAATTTACCTAAAAGAGTAAACGTTAATACAGAGAATAAGGATCCTGGAATAGCTTTAGTATATTTTAATTGATGATGCGGTAAATAGGTATAAACAATCACTAGAAAAATAAAGAGGAAAAATAAAGACCCCCAACTTCCCCCTCTTAACCAAGTAAACAAAAAGCTCAAATCACTTCTTAAATACTGGTCAATCCAAGTCAGTAAATACTCACCGAAAGTAAAAATAAAGGTTGAAACTAAAATAACTAAGACGCTGACTAAGGTAAAAAGATAGGCAAATAAGCGTTGAATCAAAAAGTGTCTCTTACTCTTTACCCTATATATTTGATTGAGCACTCTTTGCAAGGCATTAAACACATTGGAAGCAGGCCATAAAGCTAAGACTAAACCAATTGGCACCCAGCTAGTAGAAGCTGTTTGATAGTACTGTTGAATCATTGGGATTAAGGACTTAGCCACTTGTCCAGGCAAAGAAGTTCTCAAAAAGACAATGACTTCTTCATAAGAATAAGGTAAGAGCACAATCAAGTTGGAAAAGGCTAAGAGAATAGGAACAACGGCTAAGAGAATAAAGTAAGAAACTTCCGCCGCGTATGAGCCAAAAGAAAGCCCATCAAGCTGCTTTTTTATTTTGACAACTAAGCTTTTGATTTGGTCTTTAGACTTGGTATTTAACAACCCCATTTAGGCTACTCTCCCTTCTTATAACTTCTATAGATTACCATAATCATTGAGTAATTGCACTTGAATGTCTAAGCAAAATCGATAAATTCAATCGGATTGCTTAGACAATAATTGGCAATAAGGTTATAATTAAAGAGAATAAAGAACGGAGGGAATTTATGTCTAACGGTGTTACTTTTTACTTTATGCGGCACGGTGAAACGATATTTAATCACAATGGTCAAGTGCAAGGTTGGTCCGATGCCCCCCTAACTGCTAAAGGAATTGAGCAAGCAAGAGCTTCTGGTCGTGGCATTGCAGATATCCATTTTGATGCGGTTTATTCCAGCGATTTACACAGAACGCAAGAAACTCTCCGCTATGTTCTGGATGAAAACCATCACAAAGACCACTACGAAATCCAATTAATGAAGGAATTACGGGAAGTCTTCTTTGGTTCATTTGAAGGTCAACCTGCTTCCAATCTGTATGATGCAGTGGATGAGCATTTATTGGCCGGTGGTATTGACGTAAAAAAAATGGATAAACCAATTGAAATGCCTAAATTTCTAAAGCTAGTAAAACATTTAGACCCTGAACATTGGGCTGAAAATTATGTTGAATTTTGGGATCGGATTGAATCAGGACTTTTAATTCTATTAAATAAGCATGCGGGAACTAATCAAAAAATATTGATTATGAGCCATGGCATGGCCATTAGCAATCTAATTCACGGTTTAGTAGCAGATTTCGAGAGTGGACAACCCCTATCTAATTGTTCCCTATCCATTGTTGAATATCGTGACGGACAATTTCGTTTAAACGCCTTTAATCAAACTGAGCATTTTATCTACGATAAATAAGTCAGCCATTTTATAAATTAATCCTAAGCAATAAAAACACCGGGGCATTTACCCGGTGTTTTTTGCTTGAGAATTTAGAAACTAGGAAACCTTAGCCTGCATCCGATACATTTCGGCATACTGTCCATTTAAAGCCATCAATTCATGATGGTTACCTTTTTCTTTGATTTCGCCATTATCCATCAAAATAATTTGATCGGCATGCTGAATAGTCGATAGGCGGTGCGCAATGATAAAAGTTGTCCGACCTTTTTGTAGCACTTTCATGGCTGCTTGAATGATCGTTTCAGTCTCAGTGTCAATATGTGAAGTTGCTTCGTCTAAAATTAAAATCTTAGGATCAGCAGCCAGGGTACGCGCAAAGGAAATTAACTGCCGTTCCCCTGAAGAAAGGGATTGACCTTTTTCAACCACTACTTCATCGATCCCCTTTTCTAATTTAGCCATCATTTCTTTGGCCCCAACTTGTTCGATAGCCTGCATGATCTTTTCTTGGCTGATCTCCGGATCATTCATAGAGATATTACTAGCAATGGTTCCTGAGAAAAGGTAGGGCTCTTGTAGGACGATGCCCATATCGGCTCGAACACTCTCACGCGAAAAGTCTTGAATATCCTGGCCGTCAATCAAAATCGTTCCATCTTGTGGATCATAGAAACGGAAAATTAAATTAATTATCGAAGATTTTCCTGAACCGGTATGACCGACTAAACCAATTGTCTGACCAGGCTCAACTTCAAAATTAATATTTTTTAAGACTTTTTGATCGCCTTTATAGGCAAAGTTCACATTTTGAAAGCTAACACGCCCCTCACCCATTTCAAAGACTGCTGCTTGATCTTTTTCACTGGGGTGATCCATCAAGGAAAAGACCCTAGAGCCTGAAACTAAAGATTGTTGCAACATAGTCATTAAACGCACAATTTGTGTAATCGGATCAAAAAGGCGCGATACATAATTAATTAACACATATAATTTACCGACAGAAATACCTAAGATGCCCTCTAAGTATTGAGTTCCTAAATAGGTCACTACCAATAAAATACCCATATTTTTTAATAAATCAGCCAAGGACCAAGAGAGTCTAGAATCAATCTTTTGGGATTGGAGTCTTGATTGATACCATTCTTCATTGGTTGCTTCAAATTCATCATTGAGCATTTCTTCTTGTCCAAAGGCTTGAACAATTGTTACCCCTTGAATAATCTCAGCCGTTTTGCTGTTTAATTCAGAGATACTTTCACGCCATTTAGTATTGACTGGCGCAATTTTACGCATATAAATAACTTGCCAAACGATAAAAAGTGGGATGAATAAAAGAAAGGCTAAACCAATTTTTAAATTGACGTAGAGTAAGGCGGCATAAATACCAATGACCGTCATTAAGTTAATCAACATACGGTTACAAAAGTTTTGATAAAAGGACTGACGCAAAACTTCCGTGTCATTGACAATTCGAGCCGCAATTTTTCCAGCCGGTTTATCATCAAAGTATGAAACCGGTAGGGTTTGCATATGCTGATGGGCTTGATCCCTCACCTTTTTACTCAACTGATTGGCCACAAAAGCCATTAAAATATATGCAGAGTAAGAAAGGACTGCCGAAGAAACCAAAATCAAGACATAGCGAATGAAGAAGCTAATTACCTTGCCTTGTTCAATGATTTGATTATTACTGACTTGATTAGCTGCATAATCAATTAAATCTTTAGCTAATAAAGGAGCATAAACAGAAAGGCCGACCGAAGCAATTAGGAAGAAAACACCTAATAAAAATTTCCATTTAGCATACTTCAAATAGGATAATAAACGTTTAAAAGTTTCCATTTTCGCCCTCCTCCATTAGTTGATTACGATACTGTTGGTAATACCAACCTTTAGTTTTTAATAGTTCTTCAGGTTTTCCTCTTTCAATGATGCGCCCATCTTCTAAGACTAAAACTAAGTCTGCATGCGAAACAGCTGAAAGACGATGGGTAATGATAATATTGGTTTTATCTTGACGTGCTGCTTGAATATTTTTAATGATAGCCGTTTCGGTTTTAGCATCTACTGCAGACAAGGAGTCATCCATAATTAAAAGCTCCGGCTTACGAATTAAAGCACGGGCAATCGCAATTCTTTGTTTTTGTCCACCTGAAATGGCTACCCCTTTTTCACCGATTAAGGTTTCTAAGCCCTTATTCATATGGGCCATATCCTTAGTAAAATCAGCTGCTTCAATGGCCTCGTTCAGCTCCGCTTCTGTCGCATCAGACTTTCCAAAAAGAATATTATCTTTGACTGAGCGAGAGAAAAGCACATGGTCTTGAGGAACATAACCAATCAAACTAGCTAATTGTTCAAAATGATAATCAGCAATCGGATGGCCGTTAATCTTTAAGGATTCAGGATCTTCAACAGGATACTGGCGTAAGAGTTGTCGCACTAAGGTCGACTTACCTGAACCGGTTTTGCCAACAATTCCTAAAGTTTGACCCGCCTTTAAAGAAAAATTGATGGCTTGAATAACTGGCTCTTGATCATCAGGATAGGCAAACTGAAAATCTTTGAAATCAATTTGTTCAATCTGACTAATCGATCGGTCGCCTTCTTTGCCAAAGAGATCATCAGCCTCTTCGATTTCTTGAATCTTACGGTGTGAAACTTGTCCCTGTTGATAGATCGCAATCAAATCAGACATCCCCCAAATCACTTCATTAAACATACCGAGATAAATTTGGAAAGTAATCAATTGACCAATTGATAATTGGCCTTGGTTGACGTAGTATGCCCCTAAGGCCAGACCAATCCCTGTGGAAAGGCCAGAAAAGATACGAGCAGAAGGTCCAAAAAAACCAAATAAGAAGTTCATCACATTGGTTTGTTTGACAACATCTTTGGTTCTTTCTTGAAAACGCACCTGCTCTAAGTCTTTCTTTCCATAGGCACGGATTACGCGTACCCCATCAACTGTTTCAAGCACTTCGTTAGACAATTTAGCTACCGCATCGCGGCTGGCTTCATAGCGTTTATCGGCTTCTTGTCCTAGGAAATGAATGATCACCCCAAAAAGAATTAAAGGAATAATTGATATTAAGGTCAATTTCCAGGAAATAGTAATAAACATGACTAAAAGAATTGAAATCAGCCAAGATCCATCTGAAATGATAATTAGAAAACCATAAGCTAATGTTTCCCCCAAACGATCTATATCTGAAGTCATCCGCGTCATTAAATCACCCGAGCGGTAATTTTCATAAAAAGGTAATTTTAAATAAGTGAGTCGGCGAAATAATTTTTGACGGACTTGCTTGGTGAAAAGTGATGAACGACCAAAAAGAATCACCAACCAAGAAGCCTCTACGATATAATTTGATACAGCCGCTACTGAGAAAACGGCTAAATAAAAAATTAAAGTCTTTGAATCTAAAGATTTTTTGACAATGGCATCAATGAATAATTGAATAATATAATTGGGAACGATAGCTAATAAGCCTGATAAAATGGCTAGTAGGCCGCCAATGAAATAAGCCATTTTATGTTCCTTAATAAATTGATATAATGCTGCTAACATCTCTCTCCTTCTTCCTAGATCCTTTCATAATAAGTAAGCATAAAAGACACCTATTTAAGGTGCTCCTTAAATAGGTGTCTTTTTGCATAATGACAGACTCCTAGATCAATTAGCTAGTGAGTCTTCCTATTTATTATGAAAGGAGTTTTTGTGATAATTAAATGAAAGACAAATAAGTTCATAGTGTTCATTGTTTTAACTCCTTTCTAAATTTAATGAATCTATTGTATACCTTTTCATATAATCTGTAAACACTGATTTCATTTTATTTGCAATTAATTGTCAATAGCGTATCGTATAATTAAAGTTACTATTTAATTAGGAGGTTTTTTTATGAAAATTGTTGTTCTAGAAAACTTAAAAGTCCCCCAAGAACGGATTGAAGAACTGGCAAAACCTTTAATAGAAGCAGGCCATGAATTTAAATATTACCCTGAAAAAACGACCCATCCAGAAGAATTGATTGAACGCAGTCAAGGGGCAGATATTCTTACCTTAGCTAACAATCCTTTGCCTGAAGAAGTTTTAGACCAGCTAGATCAGGTGAAATATATCAATGTGGCTTTTACTGGCGTCGACCATATTCCTTTAATCAAAGCCAAAGATCGCGACATTTTAGTTTCGAATGCCGCTGGCTATGCCAATACAGCCGTCGCTGAATTAGTCCTAGGGATGACGCTTAATTTATTTCGTCAACTCAAGGCTAGCGACCAAGAAGTAAGAATGACCGAAGACTTTCCTGGTATTCGGCAAGGCTCTGAAATTAAAGGCAAGACGGTAGGAATTATTGGAACTGGAAAAATTGGTAAAGAAACGGCTAAATTATTCAAGGCCTTTGGCGCTAACTTAATGGGGTTCAATCGCAGTCGTGATCAGGAATTAATCAATATGGGAATGGATTACTCCTCCTTAGAAGAATTACTAGCTAAGAGTGATATCATCACTATCCACCTTCCACTTAACCGCGAAACCCAGCAATTCTTTGGAAAAGATCAATTACAAGCTATGAAAAAATCAGCCGTTTTGATTAATTGCGCTCGCGGTCCAATCATTGATAGTGATGCCCTAGCCCAAGCCTTAAAGGATGGAGACATTGCTGGAGCCGGAATTGATGTCTTTGATAGCGAGGCACCTCTTCGTGAAGACCACCCGCTGCTAACCGCACCAAACATCCTACTGTCTCCTCATGTTGGTTACTTTACCCATGAAGCGATGGATTTAAGAGCTCAAATCGCTTTTGAAAACATCTATCGTTATCTTGAAAATCAACCACAAAACTTAGTTTAATACTCCTTATAAAAAAGCACCCTAAAAAAATAGGATGCTTTTTCTCTTTCAATTTGAACCAGTTAAATAGCTTAGTATAATTCATAGATTACATCGAATAAGTCTTTATCTTTTTCAATTTTCGCCTTATTACCAATAACTGCTAGAGTGTAATCTTGAAGTGCGTTTTCTAATCCATCTGCTAAATCATTTAGTTGCTCATTCGTTACTGCAATCATCTCTTCTTTTAACTGACTAATCATTCGATAATCTAAGCCAGTTAAATGCAAGGTGAAGGCTTCTACTCCTTTTTCGTGTGCTGATTTAGGACGTTCTAATGGTGAAAGACTGCCAATGATATTCTTAAGTAGCTCGCTTTCTGAAAGCTCTAATTGGCGCACATAAGCAGGAATCGCTAAATAACTTTCTACTGATTGGCGGATATTAGGATCACGATAGGACATCATATATAAAGAACCTAACCGATCATGACCATAACCAGAACCGTAGGCTCCACCTTGTACACGAATGGTATTCCAAAGATAGCCTAAATTCAATTCATTGCTCAGGACCTTAGAAGCACCTGAATACTGTAGGTGGTCACTAGCATCAGCCGCAAGACCAACATAGTTGACATCTTGAGCGGTGACAAAGGCTTCATTTTGTTTCTTGCCACTTGGATAAGTTTGCAAAGGCCCTAAATCTTTTGATGGAAGCTGATTAAACGCTTTAAGCACCTTATTTTTAACCAAACTTGCTCGCTCTTGATTACCGGTATATAAAATGTTTAGACGGTTAAAGTTAAGAATTTTTTGATAGCTAGTCTTTAATTGGTCTAATAATCGATCGCCTTTTCCTTCTTTGAGTAAGTCACGGCATTCTTTTAAATAATTAAAGAAATCAATGCCTGAAGTCATTTGTTCTAATTTAAGAGCTGGCTTATACTGGCTCAGTGCGCGTTTAAGGGCTAAAACATGAGCCCCAAAGTTTATACGGTTTTCAAAACCGGCAATTAATTCTTGGATGATGCGTAAGATTTCTTGCTGATCTTCAATCAAGGTCGAAGTCATAATTTCTTGCATTAAGTCGATCAAATGATCGGATGAAGCTTCCAGTGCTTTCCCATTTAAGGCAAAATAGGTTTGAATACTACCGTCTAATTTGGGAACGATATCTACTGAGGCTAAGATGCCACCGGTGTGGGTATCCATTTGCCGTTGTAATTGATCAGAAGAATAGTTTTTTGTAGCAAGGCCTGACATCAACTTGGCTAATAATGAAAGGCGTGAGTATTCTTCGACTTCAAGATCACGAATATCCCAATAAAGCGATAAGTAATCAATGCCTGAGGTGAATTGGTCTGCATGATAAAACTTACCTTGACTCTTTTCAAGCGGATTAATTGTCAAAGGTAATTCTTCTGTTTCTGTTGTTAAGTCTTCCTTAGTTAACATAGGGATTTTAGCTAAATCTTCTGGTTTATCGACCGATACTTGACGTTCAATTAAGGCTTGAGTGGAAGCTACCAAATCTTCTACCTCTTGTTGAGAGAGTTGAGACTTGTATGCTTGTAGTTCTTGATCTTGCTTGGCTTCTTTTTGATCACTTAGTCCTGGACTTGCCTCAAGCGTGATTGCCACACGGTGGTTATTGTTTAACAATTTTTCTTCAATTAATTTTTCAAAGTAGCCCTCTTTGGCAAGCTTTCGCAATTCTGTTAACCTCTCAGAGAAGGAAAGAATGTCAAAAGGTGAAAAGTCGTACAACCAGGTTTGGTAAGCCGATAAGGTATAAAAAAGGCCGCGAGGACGTGATTCTGAAATGACTCTTTCTTTCAAACGGAAGCTAATTTTATTAATGGAAGCTTGAATAATTGCTGGATCAATTCCTTCATCAACCAATTTAGCTAAGGTTTCTTTAACAACCTTTTTAAAGTCCTCCATCTTATTAGCAGACGAGTACTTAGCTAGAATCATAAAAACTTCAGTATAACCAGGTAAATCATGACCTCCACTGATGTCGCCACCTATTTCCGCATCAAGGAGTGCTTTCTTCAAAGGAGACTGGTTATTACCGAATAAAATTTCTTCCAAAATTTCAAAGGCCATGGCTTCTAGTAATCTGTCAGCAGTCGAAACATGCCAAGCTAAACATAGATAGTCTTTGTCAGCTGGGTCATCTCCTTCAGTGATCGAATAGTGTTTATTAATTTCTTTTTGACTTGACTCTTGGATATTAAATTTTAAATCTACAGCTGGTGTTTTGCCTTTTCCTGAAAAGTATTCTTCTAACCTCTCAAAAGCATGGTTGATATCTAGGTCACCATAAAGAACGGTTAATGAATTGCTTGGATGGTAATATTCTTGATGGTAGTCCACAAATTCTTTTTGGGTTAAATCTGTAATAGCTGATGGTAGACCACCTGATTCATATTGATAAATAGAGTCTGGATATAAGGATTGACTCATGGCATGATACATTTGATCATCCGGTGAAGCCATTGCCCCTTTCATTTCATTATAGACGACCCCTTTATAAATCAGCTCATCCTCAGCCTTTTCTAAATGATAATGCCAACCCTCTTGCGCTAAAATTTGAGGATTTTGACGGAAATTCGGTTCGAAAACGGCATCTAAATAAACGCTCATCAAGTTGCTAAAGTCTTGGTCATTCGTTGAAGCGACAGGATAAATGGTTTTATCGGCAAAAGTCATAGCGTTTACAAAGGTATTCATCGATCCTTTGATAATCTCTACGAAAGGTTCTTTAGACGGATATTTTTTAGACCCATTGAGAACTGAATGTTCGATAATATGCGTAATTCCATTGTCACTATATGGCGGTGTTTTAAAGCCAATGGTGAAAGATTTATTCTTATCTTCATTTTCGAGATATAGAACTTGAGCCCCCGTTTCTTCATGGACATATAAATGTCCCACCGAGTGAATATCTGGAATGTTTTGACTTTCTATTTTGTTAAATGTCATTATATGACCTCCTAATTAATTGTTTACTTTCTCATTATGGCATAATTGTAAGCCCTTTAAAAGAATTTAGAAGTATTTCGAAGCGATAATTTCTGCTATAATATTATAAAAGGAGTGATTGAATGAAAAATATTTTAACAACAACTTTAGTGGTTCTTGTTTTAAGTTACATAATCCCTGGGATTGTTGTCACTAGTTTATTGTCTGTCATTATTTTTTCTATTTTATTGGGATTAGTAAGTGGAACTCTAGGACGTTTATTAAAGTTTGCAGGCTGTGCCATTAATTTACTGACCTTTGGTTTCTTCAACCTTGCTATTAATGCTTTTATGATTCAATTAGTAGACAGTATGTTGGATGGTATTCAAGTTGAAAACTTCTGGTACGCAGCTTTACTGTCAATCGTTATTAGCCTCTTCTCTACTTTCAATCAGAACGAAGATATAAAACACAATAGAATCTAGTTCCATTTTAAAAACAAAAAGACAAGGTTTGCCATGGCAGACCTTGTCTTTTTTGAAGTATGTATCTTTTCGATTAGTTACCGCGATTAGCCATAATCACTTCGACTTCATCTGGGTTCAAGCCGACCATGGCTTCACCCAAATCTTCTGACACTTCGGCGATGACTTTAGGATCTTGATAATTTTCAACAGCTCGAACAATTGCTTTGGCTCTTTTTTCAGGGTTACCTGATTTGAAAATACCAGACCCAACAAAGACCCCTTGAGCACCTAATTGCATCATTAAAGCTGCATCGGCAGGAGTCGCTACCCCACCAGCAGAAAAGTTAACTACTGGTAATTCACCCGTTTCATGCACTTTTTTAAGTAAATCATAAGGTACCTTTAAGTCACGGGCTTCGACATATAGTTCATCTTC
Organism: Facklamia sp. P13064; assembly: GCF_050409425.1. NCBI lineage: Bacteria > Bacillati > Bacillota > Bacilli > Lactobacillales > Aerococcaceae > Facklamia > Facklamia sp. P13064. The sequence goes on from NZ_JBNUPM010000001.1 coordinate 175,172, forward strand.
ATCCATGGCTTGAATACGTTTAATGCCCGCTTGGATCGACCGCATATGGGTCACAGCTTGAACCACATCTCCTGTTCCCGCTTCTCCTTTGGTCCGAATCATGGAAGCTCCTTCTTGAATACGACGGAGAGCTTCGCCAATATTTCTAGCTCCACATACAAAAGGTATTTGGAAATTTGTCTTATTTATATGATGGTCATTATCAGCTGGTGATAAAACTTCAGATTCATCAATAAAATCAACGTCAATAGCTTGTAAGATTTGCGCTTCGACAAAATGACCAATACGCACTTTAGCCATAACCGGGATAGAAACAGCTTCTTGAATCGACTTGATTAAGGCTGGATCGGACATCCGGCTAACGCCACCTGCTTGACGAATATCTGCTGGAATACGTTCTAGAGCCATAACAGCCACTGCACCCGCCGCTTCAGCAATTTTAGCTTGCTCTGGATTCATAACATCCATAATCACGCCACCGACAAAAGTTTTTGGATCAATAATTTCTTTAGACATAAAATCATTCCCTTCTATAGCTATATGATAAAAGATTTTGGTACTATATAAAGTACCAAAACAAAAGAATGTGAGGGTACCAGATTGTTATACTTACAATTATATAATGAAATCAAACAAAGAATCCTACAAGGTCAATTAAATCCCGGTGAAAAGCTAGCTAGTAAAAGACAAATGGCTAAAGACCGTGGGGTCAGCCTTAATACTATAACAGCTAGTTTGGATCAGTTAGCCGCAGAAGGCTATATTGAAGCTATTCAGCGAAAGGGATATTTCGTTCTCAGCCAAAAGTTAAGTTTAAAAGAACCCAATCAATGGCAGCTAAGTGAAATAGAAGCAGAAAGCCAGCCAGCTATTGATTGGCGTTACAAGGGAGTGGATCCTGAATTTCCAGTAGCCACTTGGAAAAAAATTACTATGGAGTGTCTCAATCAAGATGCAAGATATTTGACTGAAAAAGGCTCTAAACTCGGTGAACATCATTTACGTGAAACGATTGCTACCTACTTATGGAATGCCAAAGGAATTAAGGCTTCTCCTAGTCACATTATTATTGGCTCCTCAACTGAAAACTTACTTTTACTCTTAGTTAAATTGATTGGTAAGGCTAAAATCGGTGTTGAAGATCCTGGTTTTCATCGCTGGGGTGATTTTTTAAAAGCCAATCAAATTGAACAGATACCGATTGAATTAGATCAAGAAGGTGCAAATCCTAGTCCCACTGATAAAAAAGAAATGGACTTACTCTATGTTACCCCCTCTTACCAGTTTCCGACGGGCTCGATTATGACAATCGGACGCAAACAAGAACTATTAGAGTGGGCCAATCAAGACGATAAATGGATAATTGAAGATGAATATAATGGTGAATTTCGCTATCAAGGTAAGCCTATTCCCCCTTTAAAGGCGATCGACTCACATGACCATGTTATCTACTTACAGTCTTTTTCATCATTAATTAGTCCCGCTTTAAGAATATCTTTTATACTTTTACCAGACTCGCTCTTACAAAAATTTAAAGAATACCCTTATTATTTTTCTTGTCCCGTTCCACGATTGACCCAAAATGTCTTAGCACAATTCATGGCTGGTGGACATTTTACGCGTCATGTTAACCGCATGCGACGAAAATATGCTAAGAAAAGACAATTATTAGAAGAATGGGCTAAAAACTTCGATAATCTCAAAATTGTTGGTACAAACGCGGGGCTCCACCTATTATTGGAAATTCACGCTACTACTCTTAGTGAAAGTAAAATTGTTGAGATAGCAAAAAAAAGCAGCATGGCTCTATCCCCTTTAGCAGACTATGAATTAAATAAAAAAAGAAGACCCGCTAGTTTAGTAGTTGGATATGCTAGAGCTGATTTTAATGAATTAGAAGCCGGAATGAAGCTTTTGGAGGAAATATTAAATCTTAAAAAGAGAGAGCTTTCAGATCATAATGATTGACATTGGAAAGGATTGCTTTAAAATAGTTCTCATGGTAACTAATATGAAAGGAGACTTCCATGCTCTATCATTTAAAACATACAATCCACCAGGCCGAACAACTTAAAATGCGTTATGCAAATGATTATGATATACAACATTTAGACGGTCCACAAGGACACACTATTATGTACCTATACTGCCATCAAGACTCAGACGTTTTTCAAAAGGATATTGAAGACCACTTAAACATTTCTAAATCTGTGGCCAGCCATTTAATTCAACGGATGAAACGTAATGGTTTTATTGAAACTTTTCCCTATGCAGAAGATAAACGTCATAAAGTCATACAATTAACAAAATTAGGTCTTGAAAAATCGAGTAAAATTGAAGCGTTTATTATCATGATCAAACAAACCCTTCTGAATGGAATCTCACAAGAAGAAATTAATTGCTTGCATAAAATTTTTCTACGAATAGACCAAAATATTATAAGGGCCAATAAATTATTGGATCAAAAGGAGAATACTCATGCTTAAAATATTTAAAAGACTAACCGCTAAACAAGTTGCCACGATGATAACTGCTATTATCTTAATCATTGCTAGCGTTTGGATTGAATTGCAAGTACCTGGCTATATGTCAGAAATTACACAAAGACTGCAAAATCCGGGAGTAGCTGTTTCAGATCTCTATCATCCAGGATCTAAGATGGTTGGTCTATCGATTATTGGTCTCGTCTTATCGCTGATAGTTGTCTTCCTATCAGCACGAGTGGCAGCTAGTTTTGCCTCGGGATTGAGACGTGACGTTTTTGATTCTGTTATGGATTACTCAACAAAAGAATTACAAGATTTCTCCATTCCTAGCTTATTAACGCGAACAACCAATGACATCGTTCAAATTCAAGTCTTCTTGGCTATGGGCCTACAAATTATTGTTAGAGGACCGATGATGGCTATTTTAGCTGTTGGTAAAATTTCTACAAAAAATGTGGAATGGATGTGGGTAACCTTTACTGCTGTTGGCTTAATGTTAACAACCATTATTATCCTCTTATCCATCGTTTTACCTAGACAAAAGTTAGTCCAAAGCTTAACCGACCGCTTGAACCGTATCATGCGAGAAACCCTATCCGGTATGCGCGTAATTCGTGCTTATAATGCGGAAGACTATCAAACCGAAAAATTCTCAGACGCTAACCAAGAACTAACCGGTTTAAACTTAGTCATTTACCGAACAATGAGTTTTATGAACCCTCTAATGATGCTTGTTTCTAACGGTTTGACTTTAGGAGTTTATTGGGTAGGCGCCTATTTGATTGCAGCTGCTGCCTTTCAAGAAAAAATCGTTCTTTTTTCAGATATGATTGTCTTTTCATCTTATGCCATGCAAGTAGTGATTGGTTTTATGATGATGACTATGATCTTCATTATAACGCCTCGTACCATGGTTTCTGCTAAAAGAGTCGGTGAAGTACTAGATACTAAATCGAGTCTCATCTATCCAGAAAATGCCCCACAAGAAAAAGATAAAGGGTCGCTGGTATTCCAAGATGTTAGCTTTACTTATCCAGGTGCTTCTAAGCCTGTACTGGAGGATATATCCTTTGAAGCAAAAGCTGGTCAAACCCTCGCCTTTATCGGGTCAACTGGATCTGGTAAATCCACCTTGATCAACTTGATTCCACGTTTATTCGATACCACTGAAGGAGAAATTTTGATTAATGGCAATTCGATCAAAGACTATCCTCGTGAACGCCTAAACGAAATTATTGGCTATGTCCCCCAAAGGTCTGTCTTATTTTCAGGAAGCATTGAATCTAATATTGCTTTTGGCGATTCCAGCCAAAGCCCACTCAGTGAAGCCGAAATATGGGAGGCCATCGATATCGCCCAAGCAAAAGATTTCGTCACTGAAAAAGAAGAACAATTACAAAGTTATGTGGCTCAAGACGGTACCAACTTCTCAGGTGGGCAAAAGCAACGTTTAGCCATCGCCCGAGCTATCGGTCGAAAACCGCAAATTCTTATCTTTGATGATTCCTTCTCAGCCCTTGACTATCAAACCGATCGTAAATTGCGCCACATTCTAGCTGAAAAAACCAAAGAAATGACTAAAGTCATTGTCGGTCAAAGAATTTCAACCATCATGGATGCTGATTTGATTATGGTCATAGAAAAGGGACGAATTGTTGGTAAAGGAACCCACCAAGAATTATTAACATCCAACAAAATCTATCAAGAAATCGCTTATTCACAATTAAACAAGGAGGAACTTGACAATGGAAAATAAAGATAAAACTGTTACTTTAAGAACCTATAGCAAGGGCTTCCGTCTAATCTTTGCATTGGCTCTTCTTTTCTCAATAGCTGGTTCTTATATTTCAGTAATCGGACCGGATCGAATTCGCCAAATTACCGACTTAATTGCTCAAGGCATGATGAATGAAATGAATTTAGAAAAGATCAGTCAACAAGCCACTTATTTAGCTATGTTGTTTGCTTTGGGGGCTGTTGCCAACTACGGTGCTTCCTTTATCATGGCAACTATCTCACAACGTTTAACGCAAAATTTGCGTGAAGGGATTGGTCACAAGGTCAACCGCATGCCTCTTAATTATTTTGACCAACATTCGCAAGGCGATACCCTGTCACGAGTGACCAATGACTTAGACACTTTAGGACAAACACTCAACCAAAGTATGTCTACCCTTGTTTCTGCTACCACTATGTTAATCGGAACACTTATTATGATGTTTCGCACAGATGTTACTTTGACCTTTGTTTCTATCGCAACCGTTGTAGTTGGTTTTGGAATCACTATTTTTCTAATGATAAAATCCAGAAGCTTTTTTAAGCAACAACAAAACCACTTAGCCGACATTAACGGCCATATAGAAGAAATGTATACTGGCCATGCTATTGTACGTTCATATAATGCCATCGAATTCGCCAAGGAAACCTTTCGGACGATTAATGAAGATTTAGAAAGCAGCATTTGGAAAGCCCAATTTCTCTCAGGTATTGCCATGCCTTTAATGATTTTTATTGGTAACTTTGGTTATGTATTGGTGTGTATCTTCGGTGCAGCCTTAGTAATCGAAGGTCAGATAACGATTGGAGTCATTGTCGCCTTTATGATGTATATTCGGATGTTCTCTCGGCCGATTCAACAGTTGGCTCAATCCAGCCAAGCTTTAGCTCAGGCTCGCGCTGCTATGGCTCGTGTGTTTGATTTTCTTAATGAAGCAGAATTAGAAGATGAAAACCATAAGACGCGTCAATTAGAAGACGTTAAGGGTTTAATTGAATTCGACCATGTTCATTTTGGCTACGATCCTGAAGAAATGATTATTCACGACTTCTCTGCCTATGCCAAGCCAGGCAAAAAGATTGCCATTGTTGGGCCAACCGGTGCGGGGAAAACCACAATTGTGAACTTATTAATGCGCTTTTATGAAATTGATAGGGGTGAGATTCGTCTAGACGGTAAAAATATCCAAAAAATGAAACGTAGTGAAATTCATGATTACTTCTCTATGGTTTTACAAGATACTTGGCTATTTGAAGGAAGCATTCGTGAAAACTTACTCTTTAATAAAAAAGATGTGGGAGAAGCTGAAATGATTGCGGCTTGTCAAGCTGTCGGCATTGACCATTTTATTAATACCCTCCCCCATACTTATGACACTATCTTAGATGAAAAAGTTACCCTATCAGTTGGGCAAAAACAATTACTAACCATTGCCCGTGCGCTCATTAAGGACGCGCCATTATTAATTCTAGATGAGGCAACATCTTCAGTAGATACACGAACAGAAGTGCTTATCCAAGAAGCCATGGATAAATTAACTGAGGGTCGAACTTCCTTTATCATTGCCCACCGCTTATCAACTATTCGTAATGCTGATTTAATCTTAGTCCTAAAAGATGGTAATATCATAGAACAAGGTAACCATGACCAATTAATTCAAGCACAAGGATTCTACGCCGACCTCTATAATAGTCAGTTTGAAGCTGCCTAATCTAAGTTTACTCACACAAAAGCTCGCCCTAGCAGGCGAGCTTTTTAGCTATTGGCTCACTTGTCGTCTAAATTCAAAGTGATAGTATTGATAGTGACAATGATAGTTCAAGACAGCCCCTACAGCAGCTGATAAGCTGAAGTCGATAGAAAGCTAGATTCCAACTGCATGATGGTCAGGATGCTTTGAAGAAGGATCCAAAACCATCCTGCTCCACAATATTTTTATAATCTTTATTAAGAAATTCCCTCTTATTGTATCTTGTCTGTGTTTTAGCAAGACCCCAATCAAATTCGCTTTTTATTGATAGTTATTTTAAGAATTTAAAAAAACTTCAATAATTGAAGGCATAAGTTACTTATCTTTTAAGTTTATCTACTCGTATGTCTCATCGGCTATATCATACACAATTAAAATTGATCAGACCTGTTCGTCTGCAGCAGCTGGATTTACCAAGTTGAAGCGGTAATCGCCTTCCAACCCTTTGGCAATTTCATTATAAGCAGCTTTTAGTTCTTTCTTCATCTTCTGCCATGCTGGCAAAACTTCTGGATGGCCTGCCCCTAATAAATTAATTGAAGCTTTGAAATCTTCATCTGTAGGAGTAATAGTAAAAGTTTTATCTCCTTCCTCAAAATCAACCCTTAGAAAACCTTCATAATTATCTCTTAAAACGAGTAAGGCCGTCTGCTCCTTCAGCAAATTACTTAGATGTTGTTCGCTCTCTGCGCTAGTGATTAGCGTGGTTTCCAACTTTTCTAGCGAAGAAAATGCCTGTGTTTTCTAATTAATAGTCCTATCTTGTATAGTTATCATGTTCGTAAATATAGACAAAGAAATGAAGAACAAATGCTTAAAAGAATAACTAGCCCTAAAAGCATTTCCAACAGCCGGCTTAATTTTTTGAAGTTTGAGTGTTTCTCATAGAAATAGCTCCTTTAATAAAACAATCAAAAAATTTGAAGCAGCGTAATTTTAGAAGAGAAGTGTAACATTTTTCTTCACGCTTTATTATCTGTTCAACAAAATCTTTCTATCGCACGTAAACTTGTGGAACATAAATTTTATATGCGAACAAGTCAGCTCCACCTGTAATTATACCGAATTACAATAAGCTTCAGCTAGCTCTTTATCATTAGGTTGAAGAAAGCCGGTTCGAGAAGCATCTATCAAGTGAAGAGAGTTAATTATTTGATGATAGTCATTGCGTTTATCAATTATGCGCTTATATTCAGTATCAATTGGAAGTCCCTTATAATCAAAATCTGTTAGCTTATAATCATTGTTTTGTAACATATGTGTATAGCCTAATTAATTAATAAAAAACCTAATCGTCAGTAAGTCTACTAACCATTAGGCTTATTAGAAAAAAGAGGCTCTATAATAAATAGGATGGAAGGAAGTGTTTTTTCTTCCATCCACCCTATTTGACATAGAGCCAAAAAAGATAAGTATCCTTAAATTAAAAACATACTTTCAGTAGTAGTCAAAAGATTATTCGCTTATATGTAAGAAATCCCATGCGAATTGCGCATGTAGGGCTGCACCAAACTTCAAATAGTCTTCATCAATATTGAATTTTTCATGGTGAGGGAAATAAATTGTATCTTTCTCTTCATTGCTATAACCCATCATTGCATAAGCCCCAGGTGCTTCTTGGAAATAATATGGCATGTCTTCTGATCCCATCATGATTGGGCCGTGAACGTTCTTTCCAGGTCCAAAAACTTTTTCAGCTGCTTTAGCAGCAATTTCAGTGATTCTTTCATCATTATACAAACTAATTGTACTTTCTTCAATTTCAACATTGATTGAAATATCATAGATTTTTTCTAAGCCAGCAGCCAAATCTTTAATCTTATTATGAATAATTTTTCTTGTCTCTTCATGTAAATAACGCATAGAGATATCTAGTTTAGTATATTTAGAAATAACGTTTGCTTTAGTTCCTCCGTTAAATTTACCTACCGTTAGCACAATCGGAGACTGTGAATTCACAAATTTAGTGATCATTGCATTGAGTTGAGTCACAAACTCTGCAGCAGGTAAAATCGTATCTTTTGCTTTATGAGGCATGGATCCATGTCCAGAAACCCCTTCAAAGCTCACGTAGATTGTATCGCACCCTGCCATCCGATAACCAGATGTTATGTCATATGTTCCTACTTCGATAGGCATACCATGCATTCCAAAGACCGCATCGACACCCTCCATTCCTCCATCAGCTACAACCCTTCTTGCTCCTGTAAAGGTTTCTTCCGCTTCTTGAAATAATAAGCGAACTTCTCCTGGTAATTCTTCTTTAATATCTGTCAACATTTTTGCAGCACCTAATAGCATCGACATATGACCGTCATGCCCACAAGCGTGCATTTTTCCATCTTCTTTAGAAGAGTATTCAGCTCCCGATTGTTCTAGAATAGGCAAGGCATCAATATCCGAACGCAATGCAACCGTCTTACCGGGCTTCCCACCTTTAATATGGGCAACCAAAGAAGTTATACCAACCTTTTCATAAGGTATCCCTAACTCCTCCAAACGCTTCATAAGATACTTTTGAGTCTCAAACTCATGTTCACTTAATTCTGGATACTGATGTAAGTATCTTCTCGTTTCGATTATTTGAGTTTCTAATTCTTTGGCTTTCTCAATAAAGTTCATTATTTATCCTCCTTAAAATCTAACTAATTATTAAAATGTCAATTAAAATCTTTTATTCCTTATTGTTTGACTCTACATCATTTTTGGCCCTATACAAGGAATAAGCAATTCCTAATAAAGCGACTATACCTACATCAGCTGATGAAATTAATTTATATATACTTTCTGGTAAAAAATTTGGTGAGAATTTAATGAAAATCATAGTTGCTACAGCAATTAAGACTAAAACCATTAAATTATTTTTCTTAACCTTGGAACCTAACGTTATCATCATTGCTCCTAATACTCCTGGTAAGGCAAAATCAAAAGAAGCTAAGATGGTAGGTGGTAAGCTATTGATAATCGTTTGACCAGCTACCATGACAATGCCCAAGATGAAAAGATTTGTAAGTGTTGAAGAAATAATAGCAAATATCCCAGCTACTTCAGCCTGTTCAGATCCTGGTTTTAAATCAAGAGCGTCTTGTGTAGCAGCGATGACTGGCATACGCATATTCCCAATATTACCAGATAAAAATGACATATAAGTACCCGCTGGACCAAGAGTGGGGAAATAGGATATCGGCTCTACGAACCAAATAACTCCCACGAACCCAACAATCGAAATTAATCCAGAAATGATATCTGCAATGTCAGGATAATGACCTAATACAAAGGTTAAGTAGGAGGGAATCATTAAAGTTGAAATTAATGCAATTGCGATTGTTACCCTTCCCCAAAAATGTATAGACTTTTGAAAATTACTTGATAAATTTTTATTATTTTCCATTTTTCTCTCCTTAACTTAATATGCTTCCAACAATCATTGCAGCAATAACTGAAAAACCCATAGACCATTCCTTCAACCACTTTTTAGAACGATCTTTTTCAACGATTTTATTAATAGCAACAGTGGCTAAACCTCCGGCAATTAATGCCGCCATAGGAGCAATCGAAGAGTTTTCTTGTAAAATTCCCTTATTGATGACTTCTTTATAACCTAGGGTGAAAAAGATAATAAAAGGTGCAAAGACAGACATGTAAGCGATGGTTAAAGGGTTGGCTTTTTTCATTTTTTCTTGGATACCATCTATTCTTTTAGTAGCAAAGAAGACCACAACCAGCCATCCTGCTCCTCCTAAAGTCATAACCCAAGCAGCAGCAGATAACATCTTAGGCATAAACTCTGCTGTACCAGCAGTTCCCCCACTACCTATCTGAGCTGAAATAATTTCAAAAGCAGCCGATCCGATAATTCCTATTCTTGCGAAGGTAATTGGTCCTCCAATCCGAGAAATTAAGGCGATGGCTACCGCAAAAACAGCAAAAGCTGGACCAATCGTTCCTATAATTCCAATTTTAAATGATTTCTTTACCTCTTCATTACTTAATAAATTAGTGTTTTTAACGTGATTCTTTGCAAGACGATAAAAAATAAAGGATTGAATGATTACAGTTGATACAATAATAATCGCTAAAATCCACATCACCAAACTATTGGCAATTTGCATTGTTTCATTCATGTGTATTCTCCGTTTCTAATAAAATTTTAACTTTAAAGCGCTTTATAAAGTAAATAAAGTATAACATTTACACTTTTATAAAACAACAATAAATTACATGAAACGAAGTCCGGATAGTTGTGCAGAATCAACAAAACTCTGATTGATAGCGTTTGTTTTTGATAGTTTGCTAAGGTGTTTTGAATCAAAATTGCTATTTTTTATTTCAACGCTCATAAAATATTTATTTGCCATCAGCATTGCTCAAAAAGCAGTGAGATGCCTACGTCAGCTGTACTTCTCCCATTTGAAGAAAGCTATTGGCCTTATTTGATGACAATCACTATTTTACCCTTAGCATGGTGGCTTTCACTGATTTTATGAGCCTCACTTAAGCCATGAGCCGTCAATGGGAATTCATGCCCGATATAAGGTTTAACTTGGCCCTTTTCAATTAACTCAGCTAGTTTGGCTAAGTGGTTTCCATTCGATTTGGCCGCAAGAGCTTCAACCGTAATGTTTCTTGCTTTAGCTTTTTCCTGGTCGGCTTGACCCACGGTAGAAACAATTCGTCCGCCGTCCTTTACGAGAGCCAAACTTTTAGCTAGTGTTTCGCCACCCAAGGTATCTAAGACTAAGTCTAAGTCTTTAGCCACCTCAGCAAAATCAGTGGTTTTATAATTAATGAAGCTATCAACGCCCAGCTTTTTAAGCATGTCTTCATTCTTACCACTGGCTGTTGAATAAACATATGCACCAAAACTTTTAGCGATTTGAATAGCAAAGCTGCCTACACCACCCGAACCGGCATGAATCAGCACGTGGTCACCTTCTTTAACTCGACCAAACTCCACCATGGCTTGCCAAGCAGTTAGACCCACCATTGGAACAGCGGCCGCTTCTTTAAATGTTATATTTTTCGGCTTATGGGCAACTAAACTCTCCTTAACCGCCACATACTCAGTGTAGGTTCCACTTTTTAAAGAGGAATTGGCAAAGACTTCATCCCCCACTTTGAATTGAGTAACATCTTTACCTACCTCCACCACTACTCCGGCAGCATCCAGTCCCAAAATAATGGGAAAGTCAAAAGAAATTACTTCAGCCATCTCACCTCTTCGCACCTTGGTATCAAAGCGGTTGATGGATGTGGCATGCAATTCAATTAAAACTTGATTGTCTTTAAGCTGCGGTTGAGGTAGATTGGCTTCTACAAATTGATCGGTATCGCCGTATTGATTGATAACAATGGCTTTCATATCAAACACTCCTTCTATTTTCTAGTACTGGAAAGATTCCATCTCTCTTTAGTAATAGTTTAGCACAGGACTGTTTGAACCCCCTAAAGGGATGCTTACAGACCATAAAAAATTGAGCATCTAGCGTTTAATCCAGTCCAGAATTTTGTGTAAAATAATGAAAACAATCTTAGAATTATATAAAACTTAGTGTAAGATAAATAGGGCTGAAGATAAAGTTGTCTTATCCTCAGCCCTATTTATTTAACTTTTAAACCACCAGACTTTTATTGTTTAAACCGTCGCATCAATCGTTCCAATTAACGACTGCATTGATTTGAAGAATTAGGGTCTATTATATGCCTCAAAGGTCTGCACATTAATGATTTTATCATTTTCAGTAATCAGCGTTGTGTGTTCATTTCTTATAATTTCAATGGCTTCTTCTTTCGAAATTTCTTGATTATGAATGGGAGTACCCATCCCTTCCCAATGGGTGAAACGAATAGGTTTAGTGGCTTGTTTGATTTGATCAATCACTTCTTCTTCTGAAACATTGGTCCCTAAATCTGTTGACGTATAATGAATCATTTGAACAACCTCCTTTTTAAGATAGTATATCACAGAGTGCAAACAAAACGTATAGTTAATGGTTTAAATTTTAATTATTTTGTGCCCTAACTGATCCTTGATATTGAATGACACTCTTTATTATTGACCGAACACTAACAATGGAGTTGGTTAACCTATTACTTATGATTTGAGTTGAAATCTTTATATTAGACAATACCTGCGTCCTATTAAGAAGACTCAAATTCTTGAGCCCCCCAACGGTCAAACATAGATTAAAAATCTGTTTTAAGATTATTTAACATTCAATTGCCCTAATAAGACGACCTTTATTTTTTTAATAAGATCTCCTTTTAGAATTTATGAAACAAATATGCAATAAAAGGAAGAAAAGCGAGTAAATTAATTATTATTAAAATAATACTGATACGCTTATTAATTGTTCTCTTGTAAGGATCTTTTTCTTTATACCATTGATAAATCGCAACCATCATTAAAACTAAAAGAAATATTAAGAAAACAACAAACAATTTTGTAGAAAGCATCCCATTCCCCCAGAAAAATATTTTTAACTGAAATATTCGCATGCAATACACAATCATACTAAATTTCTAACGCTAATTAACTATATAAAATTGTAAGAACGCTTTCAACTTTTTTAAAATAACCTTAAAAGAACATCCTTCTTAACAGTCTTTTTCTATTAAAACCTTTCATTTTATAAGCAAACCAGCTTATTTTTTTGAGCGAACTCAATCAGATTGATCGTCCTCTCCACAGCTTTGGTTAACAGTTGTTGACTCAATTCCATTGCTCGCTCCAATTCCATGGGGCGATCAACAATAGGTATTAAGGCGAGTAAGTTCTCTTCAGGAAGGGCAACTTGTTGACTATCAATCTGTCCAGCAAATAACAAGACGGGTACCTGATACTTTTTAGCCAAACGACTGATTCCAATAGGTACTTTGCCACTGAGGGACTGATCATCGAATCTACCTTCACCAGTTATAATCAGATCGGCTTCTTTAATCAATGCGTCAAGGTTCCCTTTTTCAGCTAATAAGAAAAGCCCATTTCTATATTTGGCTCCAAAAAAGGTCGATAAGGCAAAACCGATCCCTCCTGCTGCTCCGGCCCCTTCTAAATGTCGATAGTCTTTTTTTGTGGCCTCGAACAATAGATCGGCGTAATTTTTCATCGAAGCATCATAAGTAGGAAGATCTTTAGTAGCTAACCCTTTTTGTGGCCCAAAGACATAGCTTGCTCCTTTAGGACCTATTAAGGGATTATTTACATCAGAGGCAAGTATTAAATCAACCTGCTTCATCCGTCGATCTAGACCTGACGGATCCATACTTGCTACTCGATTCAACTCTACAGGTAAAATGGGCAACTCTTGCTGGTGGCTATCAAAAAATTTTAAGCCTAGCGCTTGAAGTAAGCCCATTCCTCCGTCAACGGTCGCACTACCACCTAAACCAAGAATAATCGTTTCGGCACCATAATCAAGTGCTTGAATCAGTTGTTGTCCTACCCCATAGCTAGTATGGCGCCTAGGGTCTAAGTTTTTAAGGTCGGCATGAATAATACCTGCTCCTTGTGCTACTTCTATAATGGCTAATTTTTCCTGCTCAATCCATCCCCATTTTCCATTAAATGCCTTACCATCAACACCCTTGATGGTTTGTGTAATATATTCCCCTTTTAATACCGATACAAAGGCATCCACTGTTCCCTCACCGCCGTCTGCGATTGGAAAGCAGGTGACTGAATGATTAGGTAAAGCATCTTTAACGCATAAATTGGCTTGTTCACTAGTCATTGATCCTTTAAAGGAATCGATTGCTGCTAATATCTTCATTAAACACCTTCTCCTTATTTAGAAAAACGACGTAAGCATAACTCTTACGTCGTATCCCTCTTTATTTTAAAGTCGGCCAATATTCTTTGTTGGCTTCAATCAAAGCATCCAAGACTTGACGCGCCTTTTTGGCATCGACAACCGTACGATTTAAAGTAAGTGCTTGTAAGGCCTTATCATAAGATTCTTCAAGGTAGGCTTCGACCGTTAATTGTTCAAAGGCGTGTTGCCCTTCGATCATGCCTTTATAGAATGTTCCTACTTTTCCTACTGCGTAAGGTCGTGGACCATTGACTCCTAGTGAAGCAGCGACCTCAATCATGCAATCATCCGGTAAGTTCGCAACAATTCCTTCGTTACGGACTATAACTACAAAAGTCTTCCTTAAATTGTTGGCAATCGAAGCAGCGACTTCAACAATCATGTCTCCGTGCGCATCATTATGCACGATATCTGAATCTTTTGCTGTGCCATTCTTAATAATACGACGACATTCAGTAAAGACTTTTTTCTCGCGCCCATTTCGCACCTCATCACTACGAGTCCAATTTGGATCTAGTTTAGCTAATTTAGCATCTGGATAGAGGTAATATTGTAAATAGGTGTTGGGTAGATAATCTGGGAAGTCTCGCAACATATCTTCCACCATTGCATAGGTATCCAACCATGATTGGTCACGCTGTTCAGCATCCACTGGTCGAAAGCCCCCATTAAGAATCATTTCTTTTAGTTCTGGTGCGCGATCCTTACCAAATTCATCGTAAAGATGGGTAAACCAACCAAAGTGATTAAGACCAAAATAAACCGGTTCAAATTTATCTGCATCGTAGTCTAAGAGCTTACCGAAAGAACGTAAGAGGTTGACGGGTTGATCACAAATATTTAGAATTTTATCCTCTTCTGGGAAGATTTTATCTAATGCTAGAGCTACAATTGCCGCTGGGTTTGTATAGTTAAGGATCCATGCATCCGGACTGTAATGGCGCACATCATTTACCATTTCTTCCATATCTCTAATTGATCGCATACCATAGGCAAATCCACCCGGCCCACACGTTTCTTGGCCAATGACACCGAGTTGAAGTGGAATTTTTTCATCGCGATCACGCATATCGTAGCCACCTGTCCGCATTTGACAGAAGACAAAATCCACATTTGAATACGCTTCTTTTTTATCTGTCGTATAGCTAAAGTCTACCTCTGGTGCTTCTTCTCTAAAGAGTATTTTGCCAAATTCCCCAATCACTGCTTGCCGTTTCTCATCAATATCATAAAGCACCAATTTGTTAATCGGAAACTTATCCAGATGTTTAGTCATTGCTTTTAAAATACCCGGTGTCCAAGTAGATCCGCCACCGACAACCACTATATTATTTTTTTTCATTTTCTGCGGTCTCCTTTTGTATTTTTTGATCTTTACGATTATAAATGTAATCGTCAACGATGTTACGCATTTGTGTAATTCTTCCGCCGTAAACCACATGGATGGTATGGTCATCTGGTTTGATAATACCATTGGGTTGGGTCCGGTTAAGTAAACTTTCATCAATTAACGAACTGTCTTTGACTTCCACACGTAAACGACTGATGCAATTATCAACATCAGTAATATTATCAACGCCTCCTAAGCCATTGACAATATTTTGCGCGGTTAAACGATTCGCTTCCGTAATATCTACCTCCGCATTACCGTCAACTTCTTCTTCAACAAAATCACTGGCTTGACGACCTAAGGTCATGATATTAAGTCGGGTGATAATATATTTGAAAGTGAAATAATAAACGGCGAAGAAGATGGGTCCGGCAATGAGATAAATATACCATTTCGTTTCAGCACCTTGCAGTACCCCAAAGACGAACCAATCGATGATTCCCCCCTGAACATTTCCGATAGCCACATCTAATAAGGCTGGAATTAAGAAGGCAATTCCTGCAAATATTGAATTCACTACCCACAAGATTGGTGAAATAAAGATAAATGAGAATTCAATCGGTTCGGTAATCCCAGTTAAAATCACCGCAGTGACACCTGGAATAAAGAATTTCAATAAACGGTCTCTTTTTTCTGGTAGAGCCATATGATACATCGCTAAAACAGCTGCCGGCATACCGAATACCATCTGCAAGATCTTACCTTGAGCGAGGAAGGCTGTTGCATCCGTTGAAAAAGGAAGACCGTTGTCTAATTGATAGAGATAAATTTGAAGGGCTCCGACCAGTGATTCACCGTTGATATTTTCCATCCCACCCAAGGCGGTGAAACGGAAAGTCTGGTTGAGTACATGGTGCAACCCCGTTGGAATCATCAGTTTTTCGATCATTCCATATAAAAAGATTCCCAAAGAGCCCGTTTCGCTGATAAGTCCACCTAAAGCAATAATAAGTTGATTTACCAAAGGCCATACGATGGTTAACAAGGCACCGACTATCGCCATCACGATGGCTACGACAATTGGTACAAAACGTTTCCCACTATAGAAAGTAAGGGATTGATGTAATTCAGTGTTACGGTATTTATTATGTAAGAAGACACCCATTAAACCGGCAATAATACCACCGATAACATTGGTATTATATACAAAGAGGCCTAGCGTACGAGTAAATAAGGAATTCTGTAAAGTAGCATCGACTTGAGACAAGCCCTCTGTTTCCATTAAATAATTAATTGACGTTGTGTCCGGAGTTAAGCCTTGAAGTTGTAATACATACGTCATCCCAATCAGCATGGCAATATATCCTACTGCCCCTGAATAAACGGCTACTTCCTTATCTCTTCTAACCATTCCTAATGGAATCGACATAGCGAATAAAATAGGTAAGTACCCAAATGGTAACGCGGATAACTTACGAATCATGCCAAAAATGTTTTGTAAAATCTCGTTCCCTAAAAAAGGCACGTAACGGATTATATTTTCGTTTTGTAAAGCAGCTGATAGCCCCAGAAAGATTGCCATGAATGAAAGCAAACTAATTGGGAATAACAGAGATTTGCCAAAACTTTGAAAATTCTTTCTAAAATTTTTCAATTGACAACATCCTCTCTTTTATAGTTTCTAGTGTTACCGGTCGTGTCTTGCAGTAGAAACCCTGTCTCTTTTCTACCTAATGATTCATTCTTCCTCCTCTCTTATATTCTTAATTTACTTCTTTTGTATTATAGCGCTTACATAAGACGGATGGCTCCAAGTGGACGGATAATTATCCACAAATGGCCACTTTGTTAAAGAACTTATTTAACTAACTTCAAATAGTTTGATTTGAGGTAGTTAATTGTTTCATTGACCATTAAAATCATATGCACTTGCTGTTCCCTTGACAAACCGTCCAATAAATTCACTTGAACGTCATGATAAAAGCTTAATTTACTGGCCTTCATGACTGAAGAATCCTTTTTGGTTATCGCAAAGACCGTCATTTTTTTTGCTTTGGCTTTCTCAATAACTTGCAAGCAGCGCTGTGTTTCACCTGAAGATGAAAGTACTAATAGGCTATAATTGTGAAAATGCTCCAACATTTTGATTTCAGAAATAATCACCACCGGAATGCCTAAATAAATCAACTGCCTTGCCATGTAGCGTGCGGTGACCCCGGAAGCCCCTAGACCAAAGAGCATTAAGTGGTGGCGATGGGTATAGATAGCCCCTGCTAAATCAGCCAAACTTGCAAAGTCAATCAGATCCACAGCACTTTCAGTAGTGGTCAATCCTGAATGTGCTTTACGTTTTTGTAAATTGATGTCTGCTTGTACCGCATATTTAAGTTCACTGAACCCTTTAAAGCCTAACAACTTACACGTTCGGTTTATTGTCGCTTGTGAGGTATAAGTCTCTTGGGCAATTTTTAACACGGTTTGATTGGGAATTGATGCAAAATGATTCTCTAAATAATCCAGTACAACTTTTTCACTTTGACTTATTTTCTTAGCAAAATTCCTCTCTTGCAATTGGTTGATTACTTGGTACATAGATTTATGATCTCCTTTTTTGTATCTCATCAAGTTATAAGTGGTCTAAATGCATACTTATTGAGTATGTATACCCTTTCATTATAAAGGATTATATTCTTTCATACTAATTCAGTTTTACAAGAGTCACAACTAGATGTTTGTTGCAAAGGATTAAAAAGCAACTAAGAGACAGATGTCTGCCATCTCTTAATTAGATAGCAACAAATAACTCCAATCGATCAAAACTTTTAGTAACTTTAGAAAAAATTTGAAACTTATACTTGCTATTTGTTAAGAATAGTGTATACTTAAAAATAGAGATATACGAAAACTAAGCTTTGAGTGTATCTGATTAGAGCAATTACAAATTAGATTTAGGAGTGAAATAAATGGGATTATTTAGTAAAGAACCAAAAGAAAACTTTTTAGACATGATTGAGAAAAGACGCTCAATTTACGATTTGAAGGCTGCATCACCAATCAGTGACTCAGAGATTGAAAGTATCATTGCAGATGTAATTAAATTTACACCTTCAGCTTTCAACTCACAAAGTACACGTATCGTTTTACTATTAAACGATAACCACAAACAACTTTGGGATTTAACTACAGAATCTTTAAAAGAGATGATGGGAGATGCTGATTTCACAGGAACACAACAAAAAATGGATATGTTCAAAAATGCATACGGAACCGTTCTCTTCTTCGAAGATAAGACAGTCGTTAAAGGTTTGCAAGAACAATTCCCTATCTTTGCTGATGGATTCCCTACTTGGGCTCAACATACTAATGCTATGCATCAATTTAATGTATGGACTGCTTTTGCTGAGAAACATTTAGGTGCTTCCTTACAACACTATAATGGTGTGATTGATGAAAAAGTTTATGAAACTTATGGCATTTCTAGAGACTGGGAATTAGTCGCTCAAATGCCATTTGGCGAAATCGGTTCACCAGCTGGCCCTAAAGAGTTCCAACCAGTAGAAGAGCGATTCATCGTTAAAAAATAAGTAAAACACTTTCATTAACATTTGAAAAGAAGTATTGTCCAAATGGATAATACTTCTTTTTTAAATCTTTTATTAAGCTTTAAATAGAAAAATACGCCAATAAACTTAAACAATCTTCTTAAAAAGAATTCACTGAACAAAAAAACTCCCTCTTATAACGGAGGGAGATGTTATGACTATTTTTCATTAGCACTTTTATCTAAGTAAGCATTTAACATCCAAATTGTTTTTTCAGCCTCGGATTTTAAAGCAATGAGCATATCATTTGATGGAAAGTCTTCTGCTTCATCGGTTAAGTGAATACCTTCATCATACAAAGCAATTAATGTTCTATAATCGTTGACAATCGCTTCTACCATTTGATCTTGTGATAATGCTTGATCACTAGTACTTTCTTTAATAACAGAATGTTCAATAAATTCTGTTAAAGTGGCATATGGCTGACCACCAATAGCTAATAAACGTTCAGCAACCTCATCCATATCAGCTGTCACCTGATCATACAATTCTTCAAACTTTTCATGCAGTGTGAAAAAACGTGTTCCGCTTACATACCAATGAAATTGATGCAGCCGAGTATAGAAAACACCTTGTGTAGCAACCACTTTATTTAATAGATCAAACACCTTTTTCTCCATACGATTTCCTCCTATTTTTTGCTTTTAAAGCAAGGTTTTTCTCACCATTGCTTTATATCTTTAGCATAGCATGTTCCTCCTCAATAGTTAATTATTATGCTTATCTTCAACCATACTTAAAAATTAATCACTTCGGTTTCCCTTCATCCTTTTAATTAAAACAGCTATTATCCGACACTGATTAGCCAGCAACAAGAACTTTCTACCAAATAAATTAGTAAAAGAAAACACCTCTTGAAACGTTCCATTGAACAATTGCTCACTCGCGAACCCTGTTAGCGATGAATAAAAATCGATTCACGAAAGTACACGAATAAAATAACTAATAAGAAAGCAAGCGAATTTAACAAGAGGTCTTAAAACATTTTTCCCCTGATTAATAAAAAAAGACTTGAAAATTCAAGCCTTTCCAGCTATTTTAAGAGCTTATTATTTTTTACGTTGCGTTTTTAGATCGACGGTTAATAATTCACAGTTTTCACAAACAAAAGCCTCTGCTTTAGGGCGACTTAAGAAAGAACCATTACTCTTTAAAGCGAATCCTCCGCTAGCAAATATACCACCGACTAATTTTTTATCGTCGGGCTGCCACTTAATCGCATAGCGATCTCCTAATAAACTCCCTTTTAACATTTCGTTACCACATTGAGGACAATTCATACAATCATCTCCTTTAAAATTTAATGCACCGACTATCACAAACTTATCGGTTAGAGAAATTATAACCGTTTTACTTTTAACGGTTCAAGTGATACATTTTATGCCACTATGGAATAACTTGTACTGCGTTTATTTCTCCACTCTCTTCACAAAGAAAGAATGGTTATTTTTATTTGTAAAGGGGCTTTCTTTTGAAGGTGGCGTTTTTATTTTACTTAATTTTTTTATTTTAATAACAGACGATTCCTTAGAGGTCATTTCCCTCTTCTTTCCTCAGCTAAGCGATTTCCCCGACCATATATGAAATACAACGCGAGTCCCTTTATCCCCATTAAAAAGACGGAATATACCGCATTAATTGCTTGAGCGTCACTGTTAGTATCTGCGTTCGCATTACGACGGATCACAATACCTAAAGTAGGCTGGGAGGGTTGATATAAAAAGACTGAGAGATCAAAATCATCGACTAGACGATTAAAATGAATGGCTATAAGTGCTAGGATAGTCGGTAGGATAACTGGTAACACAATCTTTCTAAAGGTGTACCCTGATGAAGCTCCTAATAGGACCGAAGCATCTTCTAATTGATTATCCAATCCATAATAAGCTGCCTTCAAATACCTCAAGGAATTAGGAAGGGAAACTACCATATAAGTTATGGGTAAAATCCACCAAGATCCGATTACTGAATGTCCTCCTAATAAAAAGGAAGGCCGATCATAAGCCATCAGATACCCCACTACCAACAGTATCCCTGGAATCAACCAAGGAATATAAAAGACGTATTCTAAAAGAGGCGTGAAAAATTTTAGTTGCCCACGGTGAAGCTTGCGAGCAACAATAGCCATTAGAAAAACGGCTGCCAGTGCAGCAATTAATGAATAAAAAATGGAGGTCACAATGGGTTGAAGGTTGTCACTCAGTGAAAAAACCTTGACATAATTATCTAAAGTTAACTGACCAAGTGAAAGATTAGCAGATCGTAGGGCTTGAGATTTTGAAAAAGAAGCGATGATTAAAGCCACGAGCGGTAAGGAATAAATTATCAATATAAGATAAGCTAGCACATGAATTACTGCATTCCAGATAGGCGACTGAATTTTTTGCTTTTGCAAACGAGCTTGCGTCTTTGACAGAGATAAGTAACGCAGGCGGTGTTCGTTACGAGTCATACTATATAATAAAAAAATTTGGGTGAAGCCTAGAAAGATCGATAGAATGGACGCTAAGTCCCTAGAAGCAGGCCGATTAGCAAAGGTTAAAATTAATGGACTAATCGTCTGAAACGTCTTCCCTCCTACCATAACTGGCGCCGAAAAAGCTGCCAAGCCTGTTTGGAAGGTCATAATAGTCAGCGTTATAATTACCGGCTTAAGTGTTGGTAAAACAACCGTTTTCAAAATATAACTAGGGCTTGATCCCATCAACTTGGCTGCTTCAATCAAGTTAAAATCAACCGATCGGATAGCAGACGATAAGAAAAGCATATAAATATGAGTGGTGCCGAAAGTCATTACAAAGAAAACAGCTCCAAATCCTTCAAACCAATAAGGATCTAAATTGAGCAAGACCTCCATTAATAACTTGGTCAAAAACCCATTCTTTCCATAAACAAGTAGATAGCCAAAGTTCATGACAATTCCACCCATTAACAGGGTGGTCATGTAGCCCATCTTCAAGAATCTTGCCCCGCTTATCTCAAAATAATCCGTGACTAGAACTAAAAACACGCCTAAGAAATTCACTGATACAGCCAAAGAAACAGCTAAAACAAAGGAATTTTTTATCGATTGCATGGCGCGTTTGGACGTTAACACTTTCTCAATTGAAGAAAAATCAAGGTTGCCACCCACTAGTAAACTATTGGTGAAAACAACACTAATCGGATAGATAATAAAGGTAATAACTAGCCAAATGATAAAAGTATAGAAGAATAAATGAGTCACCTTTTTATTAGATATTTTTGGCATTAGCTCTCACCTTTTTCATAGGATAAAATGCTTGCTGTATCTAAAGATAGGGTCACAGAATTGCCAGGCTGAAAGGTGTTCAATGTTTGGTTGAGCGTCATAAAACGAAGTGTTGACGGTCCCGCTTCAACTTCGTATAGAATAACATCTCCTTGAAAGATTTTATTCGTAAGGGTCGTCGTAAAACTTAAATTGTCAGAAGGATATCTGTTCACATGCAAGTTCTCTGGACGAATATAATGACGCTTCGATCGATCGAATTTGAAATCGCTTTGACGGTTCAGCCATTCTACTAAATTTTCTGAAAGAAAATTGACATCTCCGACAAAATTACAGACAAATTCTGTTTCTGACCGATTATAAATTTCACTTGGCGTTCCCACTTGCTGAATTTCTCCCTTATTAAAAACAGCTATTCGGTCTGATAATTCTAAGGCTTCGCGTTGATCGTGTGTAACATAAACAGCTGTGAGATTTGTACGCGCTTGGATCGCTTTCAGCTCCCCTCTCAATTGTTCGCGTAATTTTGCATCCAAATTGGATAAGGGTTCATCAAATAAAATTAAATCCGGTTCAGTAACTAACGTTCTTGCTATTGCCACACGCTGTTGCTGTCCACCTGATAACTGGGAAACATTTTTGGTTAAAAGGGTGGTGTCGAGTTCGACTAATTGCGCTTGTTCGGTTACTCTTTGTTCAATTTCTTCACGGTTCACCTTCGCCACTTTTAAACCGTAAGCAATGTTATCAAAGACGGTCATTGTCGGAAACAAAGCGTAGGATTGAAACACCATGCCGATATTTCTTTTTTCAGCTGGTTGATAGGTTATGTCCTGCTCGTTTAATAAAATTTTACCATGACTCGGTAAAGTTAAACCTGCAATGGCGCGAAGGGTGGTTGTTTTTCCACAACCGGAAGGACCCAATAAAGTAAAAAATTCTCCTTTATTTATTGATAAATTAACACCCTTAACCGCGGCAAACTCTCCATAACGAATTTCAATTGATTCTAATTTAAGCATAAGCTCACTCCTTTATTGAATAAATACCAAAAAGCCTCAGCCTCGAAATGAGGATGAGGACTTAGCGTGAATGATCTTATGGCATATATTCGAGTTCTAATTTTTCTACCCAACTATCTACATTCTGTCGGTAGAAATCCCAGTCAACATCCATACGGACCATTTTATCTAATAATGCTTTTAGCGGTTCGGAAAGTACTTCTTGGCCACCCTCTGACACCGGTAAGAAGCCAAATTCTTCAGCAAAAACTTTTTGCACTTCATCAGAGCCATACCAGTTTACGAAATCTTCAGCGGCTGAATAATCGTGCTCTTCTCCTTTATCTAAAATCCCAATTTGTTCAGTCATGGAAAAAATACCGTATGTAGGTACAATTGGCTCTAATGCTAAGCCGTCATACTCTTCTAAGGCAAGCGCAGTCCCTGAAATATGATAGTAGTTATAAGGGGTTGTGCCTTCTTGGAAAAGCACCCATTGGTCTTCCCCTTCACGTGCTTGGTAGCCATTATTGATATAAGCGGCAACCTTTTGCCACCCCTCTTCAGAAATTCCAAGTTCTCCTTCATCGTCGCGGTATTGCATTAGCATGGAAAGAATAATTTTTTGGTTGGTTGAACCCGCTAAATCCGACGGAATACGGTACTTATTCTTCAACGCCTCTTCTTGGCCTAACGCTTCCAATGTTTTTACAGCATCCTCTTGGTTTATAAATTCAGGGTTGTACATCCCAAAAATATACGCTTCAGCAAAAGGATAAAATTCACCCTTGCCGATGATAATTTCTTCGGGTACGTTTTCGGCCCAAACTGGTTCAAAAGCATGTAAATCAACTTGCTCTTGTACATTTAACCAGTTGGCTTCATCCATCCCAATAATCACATCCGCTTGTGGATCGTTTGCCTCTGCCAGTACCCGGTTGTATGTATCTCCCCCTGGAGCGGTTACCATTTCCAAGTGAAAGCCTTCAGCTTCAGCTAATTCGACAAGCCGAGCCGTACGCGCATCGTCATAATAAGTATTGGAATAAATCGTTACTGTACGCTTTTCGTCTTGTGCCATTACTTTAGCAAGTCCAGAGCTTGTAAAAACGGATGCAGACAAAACGGCCATTGACGCTATCAAAAATTTTTTATTCATTGATTAAGCCCCCTCATTAATTTTTTTCAAACTAAGATTACCAACGCACTCTATTAAAGTCAATCGTTGTGACATAGTTACTCTCATTTTAAAAGCAGATTCAAGCATTTATTATAAATTTAAATACTTACTAACGTTGATGGATCCATATAATTAAAGATATTTACGTTTTTAGGCAACTATTTATAGAATTTTCTAATAAATAAAAAAGACTAGCGCATACTTGATGTGTTCCCCGATATGCTCCCCCTTAAGAAGTTTGCTTTTTTTAGTGTCTACTTAAGGGGGGCTTATCAACGGTGTATTAGAGTTTTTGTTTTATTGTCTATTTTAAATATTTTTTATTTCTTTCTGCCTGAAACTATAATATTTTTTTAATTATAGTAAATTAAAAGAAAAGGATATGTTTGTATGAGAAAGTTTTGTTGTAGTGGTATGATTTTCTTGATTTTGAGTGGTAGTTTTTCACCCTTAATAGTTGTTAATGCAATAGAAACGATTCCTGTTGAACAAGCTGAAGCTAGCTCTGCTCCTAACGAAGTGTCTCTTTCAGGAATAAACTCTTTGTCTTCTGAAGTAGCTTTTCCGAAAGTTTCAAGTTCGAATATTACTACTTTTAGGACTAGGGATGTTAGTAAAAAAGAAATTTGTATGAATATGAGGGGGACTGCAATTTATAAAAAGTAATTTGAACCGAGCATGAGTATACCTGCTACCAGGCAAGAAATGATTTGATTGGTTGCAATAGGTATAGCTACTGTAGGATTTTTTTCGAATCCCCCTACATGGGCTCTCTTAGTAACTACTTATGAATCAGCTACTTTAACTTGTTTAAGTTAATCTCATCTATAATAGTAGAATATTATGACAAAAATTTGATAATAGTTTTGGGGAAAATTTTTACGTAGTTTTAAATCAGCTTGTTATACTTTTTTTATGTAAAGATTAATAGATTTCAATGAGTTTTTGAGGCTATAGCTTTTGTAAGTCTTTTTTTGATATTACCATTTTCATTAGTAGATATCTTTACTAAAAATGAGAGTATAGATAATGAAGATGATGAGTAATTTAATGAGAATTGTTGTTGTTGCACAACTATTTAATATATTCCCGTTAAATAAAAATATATATAATGAATTTATAAAACCTACAACTAATAACGTACAAGTTTATGAATTTGAATATAATAAAATTGTTGATGGTTATATGGAAATCACGTCTAGTCAGCTTTTAGAAAAATGATTTTAAGAAACCCACACTTATTTTCTTTGGGAAAAGCAGTTGTCCTTTTTGTAGAAAGATTTGACTTTTCTTTAAAGGAAAATGAGAATAAATTCAATGTTTTTTATTACGACTCTTCCAGTGAAAAAGGAAACCTAAAACAGAAACTACTGGATGTATATTCGATTAAATAGGTTCCTCTATTAATTTATGTTACTTCTGATAAATGAATTTGTTAGATTAAACGAGGGAAAATAATGTTACCTAAATGGTTAGATAGTATAAGTGAAATCGAAAAATAAAGATGTACAAACTTATATAAGTTTGCACATCCTTATTTTTTAAAGGTTTTTTTATAAGTTTATATGCACATCTTTTAATAGTTTTTGATCAATTTTTAAATAAATGTGTCTAGCGTTTTATTGATTACTGTTTCTTTTTTGTTTTGTGTGGTTTAATTCTTTTCATATTTCTTCTTGTGCTCGTGTAACGATCTTGCGACTTTTGGGGTCTTTTTCAATTTTTTTTAAATTAGTTTTAACCCTATTTAATTGTTCATTTTTTTCTTTTATATTTTTAGTAAGTAGTCTATCTTTTTCTTTGAAAACGTTTTTTTATTATGTTAGGGTTAATATATAGATAGAGGGTATGAATGTTATGAAAGGAGAAAACATTATGAATTTAAAGAAAAGTTTAATTGTTGGTGCGTCTATTTTAATAATGGCTCCTGTAATTTCTACTGGGTTTACTACTTTAAATGTTCTTGCGAATGAACGTGTTCAAGAACAGGTATCGTCTGTTAAAGAAAGTGGCAATATAGACTATTCGGAATTTGTTGAGGTATATAAAGATGGTGATACAACAATCGCTACTATTTCAGATGATAATGTTGTTAAATTATTTAAAAAAAATGGGTTTGATTTAATAGAAGAATCCTCTGATGAAAGTTCTGTTTCGATGACTCCATATAGGTTGGAAACGAATCTGACAAGAGTTGTTAAACATGGAAATGGAAGTTATGATGTATATTTATCTTCTAAAACACTGAATAGAATGAGAGCTGTTGGGGCTTTTGGAACATCGACTATTTTGGGAGGATTATTTGGATCACTTACTGGAGGAGCAGCAGGAGGATATATTGCTGATATAGTATCAGACATATTCGAGTTTGATAATATTAAACATGGTAAAGTTTTTGTTATTAGAGATTATGCCTATCAGTATTGGTACCATCAGTAAAATGAAAGGTGGATATCATTATGAAAGGATATAATATTAAGCCTTATTTAAAATCTCTTTTATATATGTCTGGGGGGTATCTTTTAGCTCTATGTGTAATTTATTTTTTCAAAGGTGAAATAGTGGGGGCAATACCTACTTATTTAGGTATTATGGTAGGAGCTCAGTTTTTTGTATGGAGTCAGGAGAAAAACAAAGATGAAAAGTGATATTATGAGAAAAATTTTTTATTAGTTCTTTCAAGTATTTTATTATGTTCATTATTTAATAATTCTGTAGTATATGCTTCTTCAGAATTAGATGATGTAACTCCTAATTTTAATAATGAAGTATTGGACTCTGATATTGAAACTCGCTCTGCGGGAAGTGTTACTCTAACACCTGATAAATATATCCATAAATATGTTTGGAAATCAGTAAAACATGTTGCTTCAGGACCAAGACTCCCTAAATATTGGCATGTTCTTTATCAAAATAGTCATCGATATGAGGGTTGGCTGGTATGGACTGGAGAGAAAAGGTATATTGCTTGGAGTCCTAGATATGTACAATTCCAATTTCATGTTAATCTAATGTTAACTGATTAATTTACAATAAGAAGGCTCCTCATTGTGAGGAGTCTTTTTGTATTTATAGTAGGTGAAATGTTTACAATTTGTATTTTAGTTGTGTTGATTTTTCTTTTTCGCTTCTTCTTGTGCTTTTTAATATTTTATATTCTAGTGATTGTTTAAATTAACTGTCTCTCAATGCTCTTTCATATCTTTCTTTCTCTAATTTGGAATGTCAACAGTTTTTTAGATACTTTTCATATATATTTCTCTTTGAACGCCACTGGTTTTAAATACTATACTAAAGAATGTAGTCTAAAATTGTTGTCCTAATTTACATAATTAAATAATTCTATTTCTTACTGATCCAAGCTTTCAAAGTTCATTTGTTTTACAAATTCAGTTTTTATCGCTTTCATCGTTGACTCTGCAACTGCCTTATCTAAAAGACAACCTTTTGTACTTAAAGAATGCTCGATTTCAAAAAGTTTTTAATACTTTATCTATCAGTTTGTTATCAAATTCTTTGCGTCTATCTGTATGAAATAGTTCAATATGTTCTAGATTATGATTAATTTTACTAATTGCTTTCGCCACTAAATTTGCATCCTTATTTTTACCTGCACTGTAACCAACGATCTCTCTATTGAAGAGATCGATAAATAAACATATGTAATTCCATGTTCCTGCGACTTTTACATATGTTAAATTACTTACTAAAACTTCTGATTGCTTTTGCCTTGTAAAAGAGAGTTTTAAGTGATTTCTAATACGTTTTTCATTGGTTTCTTTCTGATGATTTTTATATTTAGCTTTTGTATATACAGATATCAGGTTATGTTTTTCATAATACGGCCTATTTTTCGCCTAGATGCAGTGATTCCTAATTTATTTAATTCTTTTTTAATTCGTCTTGCAACAAAGCTTTTTCTATTTGAATTTGAACGTATTAATAATAGTTTTTTTCTAATTCTAAATTATTACTTTTAAATTTGTTTGGAGTTCTTTTTATTGAATCATAATTAGTGCTTCTTGGTATTTTTAGGACTTTACATATTGCTGATACTGAATATTGATGTGCATTCTATTGAATGACTTCTATTTTTGTTCCATGATCAGTGCTGCTTGCTTTAAAATATCGTTTTCCATCTTTAATTGTTGATTTTCTTTACGTGATTTTCGTAACTATTTTTGTTATCAGTTAAATTATCAACAGTATTAAATGAACCACTATTTTGATGATTCTTTATCCATTTATCTAACGCCGAAGGTGTTAAATCGTATTTTCTAACACTATCAGATTTAGATTTTCCATTTTCAAATAAGCGTACCATTTGAAGTTTAAATTCAGGAGTATATGTTCTTCTTGTTCTAGCCATAATATAAAATCGCCAACTTTCATAATTTAACAATATATTCCATCAGGGAAGTTGTCCAATTAAGTGTCGACGATTCAAAAGAAAATTTAAAACTAGAGGGAAGTCCTGGTATGAAAAATGAGATGACTAATAAGGGGAAATCTTGGAAATCAAAGCTACAATTTGAGTTTGACCGAACCATCAAAAATGCCAAGGATTGGGACGACTTTCTTAATCAAATGACAGAACTTGACTATGAAATTAAAAATGGAAAATATATTGCCTTCAAGCATAAAGATAAGCTAAGATTTAAGACCCTTGGTGAGGATTATACGGAAGATAGATTGAAAGAAAGACTAACTGGAATTATCAAATTAACCACTCAAAAGTTAAGAAAAGAGTTGGTAAGGGTATCGATATTGAAAATAATGAAAAGATTAAATTTAGTAAGAGCTATGATTTTTGAACTAAGAAATACAAGCTTAAAACAACAGCTGATTTTGTTATCGCTATTCGTTATATAGGCATTCATTCAAAAAAGAGGTAGATAATTATATACAAAGCAGTGCCGATGAAAGGTAAAGTATTCACGAAATATAAAGCCATTGAGTTCAAAATAGATAAGCTCTCAGAAACAATGGAGCAGATTGAAACAGTTCGAAAGTATAGAGAACATTACAAATACCATTAAGCTAATTCTGATGATAAGAAGTTTTCAATTGAATATTTTGCCGAATTGAAACTCTTCACAATGGCTTCAAAAGCTATCATGAAATCCTATGATACTATACGAAAATCAAAAGAAATATTAACCGAACTTGATGAATTACAAGAAAAAAAGAATACCCTTATGCAAGAGTATTCTGAGTCAAACGATTTACTTTCTGAGTTAGTTCAATATAAAAAAATATGAAAAATATATGGATAAAGAATTAGAAATGAATCTACTTCCAAAAATCTATAGTGAATCCGCTGACTATATTAACTTCAAATGGATCACTCTTACCATAACAAATATCGTCTTTTACAAGAAATGCTTCTACATAATGATGCCCAGTATAGGAAGTCGATTCTTTTCTAATTCTCTTACCTTCCACTATCTCTGATTCGTAAAAATCTCCCCTTAAACAGTTCGCATTTATAGCCTCTTTACCCGTATTTGTAACTTGCCAATAGATGTCATATCTTCTTAAATTATTTGCCTTAACTTCAAATTTAATATTTCCATTTTTATTTAATCCTGCACCACTTCTAATTATTTTATATCTAAATCCTTTAAACTTATAGCTAGCAATTATTTTAACCTCTTCCCGGTTAATAAACGGCCACTTCATCTTTTCATGGTGACTAATATCCTTCATTTTTACTACTGGCAAGTTTTTTTCCTTTGACTTAAATAAACTTCTTTTTAAATAGGATATTCGCTTTTCATCACTATATTGAGTGTTTTCAATATTCAGATCTACCTGCAATTGAAAAACCTATTTTTTAAATTCTTTAAAATAAAGTTTATTCTTGTCCCATTTACCAGATAAAATTTCCTCTTGACTTACAGGATTAAGAATACAAGGCCTATCATCTATATAATCAATACCTTTTTCAAGGTTGCTAGCTATGTATGTCATTAAATCTAATAAGTTATCGTAAAATAAACTAACTTCTTTATATTGCTTGGTTGCTAAAGTAGTAATAATTACTGAACTTGGCTTATACTCAATGTTTTCTTCAAACATAATTTCTGCATGTCGTTTAAAGATCTGTACTATTTTTGTAATGGCGTTCTTACTTTATAATCTGGAATTTCTTCAACTTGTGCATAAAATCTCTTTGATTCCAAAAATTTATATGTTTGAAATTTAGCGTTTTCTAAAAACCAAGCGGAATATCCCTTTGGATTGCTTACTTCCCAACTATTACTAATTTCTAAATATTTAGGATTTTCTCTATCTGTAATTGCAATAAAACCATCATCTTTATCATTCATCGGAACAGATGGTAGGATATCAATGTGAAAGTTATCTTCATCAACAAAATTAATAGTCCAGCACCTTTTTGATTCTTTTGCTAAATCTGACATGTTTTTACTTTTAACATAATCCTTAACCACTTCTCCCATATCATACTTTAAGCTAAATTGTGACTGATTAGTACGACGTAATTTTGTAAAATTACACACAATATCAATGTCATATGAGCCGTCTTCGGTTAATGGTTTTACAGCTGTGCCTAATTTAAAAGATCCTTGTAAATAAATATCTAGATTAAATACAGACATGTTTGAAGATTCAATAAAATTGGATATGGATTTATATCTCTGTTCTGCTTTCACATAATTTGCATCGGAGACATCTATATCTTTGATTATTTCTTTTAGGTCATTTTGTATAATAATTTTCTTCAAATACGTCTCTCCTTACAATACATACTTAGCTGTCACAGCAATTTTCCTAGACTTTCCATCCAAATTAGTGCACTCTCTTTCTATTTCTTCTTCGCCAACTAAAACAATATTTTTTCTATTACTAATTTCTTCCAGTTGTTTCATAGGAATACCTAACTCGAAAATTTCGAATATTTTAATTTCATCACATTTAAAATGCTTCGAATAGGTAATTGGTTCCTCAATTTGTTTTATGAATTCAATTCTTGTTTTACTTAACAATTCACCATTAAACTCGTTAAAAGATCCCAGTTCTTCGAGAAATTCTCTATGAACTGTCACTTCATGATTCTTTTTTGAAGCAAACCAATTCAGATAACCTGGAATATACTTGCCTTTGGTATATATTCTTAAATCTCTATCCTCATAAAAATTAACTTCTTTTTCGTCAGTAATCTCCATGGTATTTTTTAGAGGTTGAAATGACTCATAATATTTGTTCACTCCTCCAACAGGTTGATACTGATCTATTTGATTTCCTTTAATTAATAGATATTTATTTTCAAACTTTATTCTAAATAGATAGGCACAACTAATCCTTATAGTTTTATTTTTTCTAAGTAAAGATTGAGTAAAAATCTTTACTCTTTTTTTTATTCGCCCATATGTTCCCAGCTACAAAAGAAATAACTGTAACAAACAGGCTAATAACTGTTTCACTCCATATGTTTTTTAACAATTCTATATTCTTTTCCTCCAAACTCTATCTTCTAAAATCTTATATTTTTTCAACTTTCTTATCTATTGAAGGCATAATGTTTAATAAACTTTGATAGCTATCAACATCATGGTAGACAACGTTTTCAGTAGAAATCTCATTGAACAATTTTTTAGCACATGATATTTTTGCTTTTTCTATTGGACGCAACTGAAGACTCTCCATTGTTCCTTTAGTTTCAGCAATAAAGAAGATGTGTTTTACTGTTCCTGCATTAAAAGCAATTGCCCAGTCTGGGCTATAATTGCCAACAGGTGTTGGAATAGAAAATCCTCTTGGTAGTTTTGCATAAACAGCGACTTCCTCTGCCCCATCTAAATCTTCAGCAAATCGTCTTTCAACAGACTTTTCTGCCAAACCATCTGTAAAAACATACGGTTGAATATGCTTTTTAGCTTTAAAAGCCTTTTCAATAGAAGTATTTTTCTCTGTGGTAAAGATTGAGGAGTCATATTTACCATCCAATTCATCATAAGAAATATGTTCAACGACCACAGTCGCTTTCTGTTCTTTAATCAGTCTTGAGACTTTACTTATAAACTCTTCAGGATTATTTTGGTACATAGCAAACTTATCTGCTCTAATGCCCTTCAAAATCTCTACCACTGTTTTTCTTGTTAATACAGTTGCTTCTGAGATTTTCCCAACTAAATCATATTTTATTTGATTTGTCTCAAAATGATCTAGAGTAACTGTTTTTGACTTAGCTGATTCAAATGATTCTCCTTCTTTTACATAATCGGCTGTCAAATATTCTCTTTGTTCAGATTTTGATATAGTATATTGAAGTTTTGAAACAAATAAATCCTCATCAATAGCTTTGATGGATTTATTAATCAATTCTTCGCTGTTAAAAGACACAGTATATGAGTACTTATGATTAATATATGACCACAAAGTTTGGAATTCTTTTTTATAGAAATTGTCATTGAAGTCATTATTAACAACTTTTGTCTCATGACCATCGTCAATCATTTCGTCCAAGATTGAATCGTTAAATACGCTTTGGATCAGTTTATGAACGCTTTCTTGCATACCTACTAAAGTTTCTGGTAACTCTGCAAGATTATGATTCTCTAAATCAATGTGGTATTGATCCGAAATAGAATCATTTCCATCCATACTGACATAGTCGTTCTTCACAAGATATTGATAAATCACGCTGGCTTCTTGAACGGTTAAAGTATGACTATTTCCATCTAATATGACATTTTTTCCTTCGAAGTAATCGATCGAAGCTTTTCTTGGTCTATCATATAGGTTCTCTTTAATTTCTTTTTGCAAATCGGTAACAAAGTCCCTATATGATTCACTAGCAATTACCGTAAGTTTGTTTACCTTATGAACCAGAGAAGAACCTAGTCGCTCTTCATCCATTCTATCGCCTGATTTATCAACACAAATACGAAGTCCACGTCCTACTTCCTGACGTTTCATCGTCGTACTTGCACCATGTTTTAAAGTACATATCTGAAACACATTCGGATTGTCCCAGCCTTCCCTAAGTGCTGAGTGAGAGAAAATAAACCTAGTAGGTTCATCGAAACTCAACAGTCTTTCCTTGTTTTTAAGAATTAAATCATAAGCAGAAATATCATCAGAAATATCCGATCCTCTTTTAACCTTACTATTGACAGATTTTCCCTTTTTATCAATTGAGAAGTAGCCCTTATGTGTCTCCTCTACGCTTATCTCTTTCAAATACTTTTGATAAGGTGTGTCAAACAAGGTAATTTGTTCGTTTAATAAATCAGTGTATTCTCTTTCGAAAATTTCACCATACTCGCCTAACACATCTTCATCATTTTCATCATATTGACGATATTTAGCTACTTCATCGATAAAGAACAAGGATAGTGTTTTAATTCCCCTATTAAAAAGTTCTTCTTCTTTTTCAAAATGAGACTTTATTGTTTCCCTAATTTGGATACGTCTCATATCTTTCTCAGAAACATCACCAACCACATCACCCTTTTTTATGGTCTTACCATTCACAAAGCTAACTGATCCCCGGATTGGATCTATCTCAGAGATTCGATACCCCTTATATTGTTCCATCTCGTTTGATAGCTCATATAAATTATCATCAACAGATAGTATTCTAGACTCTCTATTGATTGATTTCTTATAAGCTATTTCAAATTCAATTTTGGCTCTAGGTGGGTCTTTTGGAGACAGAATAATATTTTCTAAATAGAGAAATTTATCTGTACCTCTAAAGTTCTTTACTTCAAACCCCTTCACTTCGATTTTTTTAACTAATTTTTGATTGTAAGCATCTACAGCATCAAGTGCATAAACAAGATTGTTCTGTTTTGCATGGGTTGCTGAATAATTTAAGGTAAACAGAGGGTTAAATTTTTTAAGGGCAGTCTGTGTTGCCTTTCCGCCCATCTTTTGTGGTTCATCTAAAATCAAGATTGGATTATTAGCCTTAATAACGTCGATAGGTCTCCTAGAACCAAACTCATCACGTTTACTATATATAATCCTTGATTCCTTGCTACGGCCACCTTCTTTTAAAGATGTATTGAAAGCCTGCATATTGATAATCATACAGTTAATCCCTGAATTGCTTGAGTAAGAGTCCAGTTGATTTAAGTTTTTACTATTGTAAACAAAGAATCTTACTTTCTTTTGATATTCTTCCATAAAATGGTCTTGAGTCACCTCAAAAGACTTCTTTACACCCTCACGGATTGCAATAGAAGGCACTACAACAATAAATTTTGACCAGCCATACTTTCGATTAAGCTCGAACATAGTCTTTATATAGACATATGTTTTACCTGTTCCTGTCTCCATTTCAATGTCTAGTGAACAAGCTCCTAAATCATCAACAAGAGAATTCGAAATTAAGACATTATTATTCTGTTGGACTTTTCTAATGTTGCTTAACAGCTCTTGAGATGTTAAAGAGATTTTCTCATTCCTAAATCCTGTTTCATCAAAGTCATCCTTATACTTGAATTCTGTATCACTGTCTTCAAAGTCTACATATATTTGGGTAAAGTTTTGTTTCTCTTTTAAATTTCCAAGATCTCTTCTATATGACAGTTCTTCTGAGAACTTCTGGCCAATAAAACTATTGACTACACTATTTACAGCGTCCGTCTGATAGGACTGTATTTTAAAATTAAACTTCATATTAAACTACCTTCCTTACAGTTTGTGGACTCATGTTCTCAAAGATTTGCTCATAATTATTAGCGACACTGTCGTTTGCCATAGAAGAATCCCTGAATACAGCATAATATGGCTCCTCTTTCGCAATAGACTTTACAATATCTTCAGTTATATCTTTATCGAAACATGCAATTAAGAATCCATCTTCAACAATGAAAATCTCTTTATCATCAACAAGTTCTCTTTTAATATTACTTGATAAAGAAATACCTAAATCTAGCATCACTTGGAACAATAGATCTTCTGGACTTCTATCTTCTTTAATGTTGTCAGACAATATATCAAGTAGACTTTGTTCTGTTTGAGCCGGAGCATAATAAACATCTTTCATATTTGACGAATCAGTTTTTAATACACGAAAACCTATGTCTAAAAAAGTCTTGTCAGAACCTTTATGATTTTCAGCAAATATTTTTTTTCCTACTCTTCTAATGCGTTCTTTACCAATATCACAAATTGTTTTATATCCCGCTTCATAAGCTTCGGAACTTTCTTCAATTTCTTCTGGAATTTGCACCATAATATATTTTCTGTTATCACCATCTTCAGAATTTAATTGCATTGTTGCATGTGCTGTTGAAGCGGTACCTGAAAAGAAATCTAAGATAATATCATCTTTTTCCGTTGAAGATACGAGAAGTCTTTTTAGCATAGCTACAGATTTTTGACCTTTAAAGTCTTGATTGATATCTAATATTTTCGAAATTTTCTCACCTGAATACGAAACAATTGCTATACTATTTAAATCATCATATTCATTAGAATTCCA
This sequence comes from Facklamia sp. P13064, assembly GCF_050409425.1. Lineage (NCBI taxonomy): Bacteria > Bacillati > Bacillota > Bacilli > Lactobacillales > Aerococcaceae > Facklamia > Facklamia sp. P13064. The sequence continues at coordinate 210,823 of NZ_JBNUPM010000001.1, forward strand.
AGTATCTTCTATCGCATATCTTTCAGGACGACTATCATGGTTAATAAACTGAATTAAATCGTTCTGCTGATCTTTATCAAGATTCAATTCATTAAACTTCGATGTTAAATTTTTATCTTTTTTTACAAGTGGCTTGAAATCTTCGTTGTTGATGTATGTTTTAATGAATTTCATTTCACTAGCATTCTTTGAATAAAATAAAATGGTGTCATGATTTCTGATAAAATTTGCTGCAGTGGTTTTATAGCCTGATAACCATCCTATTCTCCAAATAATCTCACGTTGGAAATTGTCCTCTCCAAAAATTTCATCCATCATCATTTTTAAAGTCGCTGATTCATTGAAATCTATTGATACAAAAATCATACCATTCTCAGATAATAGATTTTTAGCTAGTTTCAATCTTGGATACATCATATTTAGCCAATCAGTATGGAAACGTCCATTTGATTCCAAATTTTTCTCTAACCTATTTCCTTCCTCATCATATTGGCCACTGTCTTCTAAATACTCATCCTTGTCCATTGAAAAATTGTCATTATAAACAAAGTCACTTCCTGTATTATATGGAGGATCAATAAATATCATCTTTATTTTTCCTAGATAGGTTTCTTGAAGAAGCTTTAAGACTTCGAGGTTATCTCCTTCAATATAGAGATTTTCTGTTTCATCAAAATTGACACTTTCCTCTCTACAAGGGCGAAGTGTTTTTGAAATAGGTTGATTAGCGGTTAGTATCGCTTGTCTTTTATCTGGCCAGGTAAATTGATATCTTTCTTCTCTTCCCTCTACAACCTCTGTAGAGATTTCTTGCATAAGAATATCTTTATCGATCGCCCTTACTAGTTTTCCTTCATCATCAATCGTTTCAGTAATTGCGTTTGGAAACAAAGCTTTTAGCTTCTCAAAATTTTCATTCACCAAATTGTTTGTCTGCATCTCTAATTTTTCCATCTGTAAATCCTCCTACCCTCTTAGACCTATTTCTTTAGAAACCCTTTTTATTTGTTTTATAAAACTATCTTCTTTTCTTTCTTCTGTCATATCTTTAGTTGCAGTTGTTGACCATCGATATATTTGCTCTATGCTGCCATAACCTCTTTTAAAGATTCTTGCATATTTCAAACAATTTTTTCGCGTTGGGGCATCCAATAAAATTATTTTCAACTCTTCATCTGTCCAGCTTTTGCCTTTATTTGGTGTTTTTCTTAAATTATCGTTTTGTATTTCAAATTTTATTAGTAGATTACAAATATAATCAATCTTTTCTTCGTAGGTCAATTCTTCAATTTCACTATCTAGTATTTTAAATAGTTCTTCCTTAAATTCACTTTTTCTCATCTACATCTCCTCTAACTCTCTTTTATATTTTTTTAATTGTTTGTAAAGCTCAAACTTTTTCTTTGCTTGTGATTCTTTTCTAGCTTGTTTTTCGGTCTTTTCAATTAGTTTTATTAGCTTCTCTTTTTTCGCCTCTAAACTAATTTGTTCTTCTAAACTGTTTCCTTCTTCAATTTCGATATCAGCAACTTGTGTTACTAGATTTTCCCAAATGAGAGACAAATCTAAGCCTTGTAATTTCAGCTTAATCTCGTCCTCATTTTTCCATTCTCCTAAGAGTAGTTTTGTTTCATATATCGATAACTTATACTCATCCTCATATTTCAAAGCCACTAAGATTTTCTGACCAAAAAGTCTTGAAACTAGACTTATATTGGCATTGGTGAAATCCTTTGTTTTTAGTTCTATCAATACTACAAAAATTGCTGAAACATCATCTGTTGGCCTAACATTTATCGATTGCTCTGATATTTCGTTTATGAGAGTAATCTTTTTTATTTCTTTGTCAAAAATTTCTTTTTTATTTCCAGATAATTCCTTAGGGAATTTTTCATAAATGAGCTTTTTATAAATATTTTTCTTTATCTGAGTCTTTTTAGGTAAGTTGAACATATCTTTACTCCGTATCCTTAATCACTAGAAAGCTAATTAATTCAAAATCATCTAGTCCTTCAATTGATTCAGATAAGAAACTCATTTCCTTACCGCTTAGAAAGCTGTCAATTTCACTTTCATTTTTCACATCAATAATAGATCGTATGGCTTCCTCTAAAAGTTCGGAGTATTGACTCATGTCCCTGCCATCTTTTGTTTCTCTATTAAAAGCCATATAGAGTTCTTGGTCTGGCTCAGTCTTACCCTTAGTAAGAAGTCTAAAGTGATCTAATAAGTCTTTAGGTTCTAAGTGGTCGTTGATAACTTCACCTTCTTCTGATAAATAAACCATATAGAAGGGATGTAGCCTGTTTTGACTATTAATATTGACACTTTCTTGAATGTTTCTTAAAACAAAGATAACACCTGCTGGTAAATCGTTTCTTGACTCAACAATGGCATTCATTCCCTTTGGAGCTCGTTCTAAGTCTGGATGTTTCTTTACATAATCAAGCATATCAAGCCTAAATTCATTTAGTCCTAAGTCCATTATTGAGATTCCAGTGTTCATATCTTCTATATCAACAACTTCATTTTGAAGTCTTTCAAGTTGATTTTTACGATATTCAAGGTCGCCTTTTTCTTCTGGCGACAGGACATTTTCATCTCCAGTTGCTGTCATATCGACTATTTTCATTCTAGTTTCTACTCGAGGTTTTAAATTGATATATTCATCTAAGGTGATATCAGGCCAGAAGTTAACTAGCTGAATGTTTTCATTTTTACTTCCTATCCGGTCAATACGTCCAAACCTTTGAATAATACGTACAGGGTTCCAATGGATATCATAGTTAATCAAATAATCGCAGTCCTGCAAGTTTTGACCTTCAGAGATGACATCTGTGGCAATGAGAATATCTATTTCTTCATCCATATTCGGCATCAATAAATCTTTATCTTTAGCGATTGGTGAAAACAAAGTAAGAACTGTATTTAAATCTGTTCCAATTCCTTTGATTGTTGTTTTTCCATTAGTAGATCCGCTTACAATGGCCGAGTCTAAATTGTAGTTTTCCTTTACGTACTTACTTACATTTTCATATAAGTAGTTTGCTGTATCTGCAAAGGCTGTGAAAATTAAGATCTTTTTGTTACCAGAATTAATAGGATTTTTTTGCTTGTCATCGATCAAGTCGAACAAAGTTTTTAGTTTTTTATCATGTTCGGGTGTAATGTCCTCAACCAAGGCTATTATTAGTTCAAGAATGTCTCGATCTTCCTTAAGCTCTCGTTTCCAAGTCTTATAGTCCATATCTCCAATTTCAATTTGAACTTTTTGACCGATAACAAAAACATCATCTTCTAGGTCATCTCCGTCAAAATCAATAATAGAATAGTCATCCAAAACCATAGTATTTATTTTTTGATTCTCCTCATATTTCTCTATTTCTTCTATTGTATTTGTGATTAAGGAGTTTATTCTATCTAAGGTTAACTTAAATGAATGAACTGAGCTTTCCATTCGCTTCATCAAATTTATGGACATTAGTCTCTTAATGCCTTTTTCTCTACCTGACTGGGTCAATCCACCTTTTACTTGTTTCGAATCATACATATCTACATACTTTCCAAGCTTACTTGGTAATACATAGTCTGTAGGTGTATAAATGCAAAGCTGCAAGAGATTTAATTGCTCAAAAATCTCATTATAGGTAACAGCCTTATTCAAGTCTGTGAGGCCTGGTCGTTTTGAAATAGGAACATTTCTCTTAGGAAATGTACCAATTGCTGTAGTATCATAATATTTTTGAATGTGTTTTCTTGATCTAGCAATAGTCACACTATCTAGCATTTCAAAAAAATCATAATCTAGCATTCTTAATAAACTGCTAGTCGTTCTTTCTTCTAGGTCGAGCTTACTCCAGCTATTAAAGGCTGTCTGTGCTTGCTTAAAGATATCGTCAATGCTTTTATTTGTTTTTAATTTACCATCTAAGAGTTCACTTTGTCCTTCATAGGCTAAAGCAAGCTGGTTTTTTAAGTCTAAAAATCTATTATTTACAGGTGTTGCTGACAGCATTAAGACTTTGGTTTTTACACCTTTCCTAATTACCTTGTTTAATAATCGTAAGTATCTATTTTCTTTATCTTCATCTCCTGAAATCTTTCCACCATTTCTAAAATTATGGGACTCATCAATCACAACCAAGTCATAATTTCCCCAATTAATTCTATCGAGGTCTAGGCCATTTGATTGTCCTTTCTCTCTGCTCAAGTCTGTATGAAAAAGAACATCATAATTCATTCTATCTTGTGCAATAGGATTATTAATGTAGTTTGCCTTGTATGTATTCCAGTTATTTGCAAGCTTTTTAGGACATAATACTAAGACTGACTTATTTCGATTCTCATAGTATTTAATAACAGCTAAGGCTGTAAACGTTTTACCTAAACCTACAGAGTCAGCAAGAATACAGCCATTATATTTCTCAAGTTTATTAATAATCGCCAAGGTTGCATCTTCTTGAAAGTTATAAAGCATTTGCCAAATTTTACTTTCTTTAAAACCTGTTGATTCGTTTGGAAGTTCATCTTCAGAGACATCTTCCAAAAACTCATTGAAAATATTGTACAAGGTTACAAAATATAAATAATCTGGAGAATTTTCATTGTAAACAGTTTTTATACTCTCAATTACTTTGTCAGTAATATCTTGTAGTTTTGTTTTATCATTCCAAATTTCGTCAAAAAGTCTAAGGTAAGCTTCACTCATAGGCTTAGAGGATTTCTGAACCATATAGTAAGCGTTATTTCCTCTTTCTATCCCCAAATCAACTGTCGTAAAGCTATTAATGGGCATATAGTTTGTGTCGTCTACATTTATAAAGCCCATCATATTTTCACTGGTCACATTGGACTTAAATGTCGCTTTTTCTCTTATCCAGTCAGTACACTCTTTTGCAATTGCTTTTTGAGTCATTTCATTTCTAAGTTTTACTTCAAATTCAGATCCGTAGAGGTTCTTTTCTCGTTCTCGTCTAGGGATGTAGAATTCTCTTTTCTCTTTTTTTGCTTCTTCTTTGATAAAAGCTGGGGACGTAAAAACAAATCTTAATTCTTCAACGTTCCCTAATTCCTTCTTTAATTGATCGTAAGCATAGATTGAGAAACTAGCTGCTGCAATGGATACTTTGCTTCCTTTGTTTATTTCAATCGATAAATCATCTTTTAGTGTTTTGTTTATATTATCTATTAGTTCCAACCTGATTACCTCTTTAAAATTAATTTATCTTTTCTTCATTTCCTGTCCCTTTACCAATGGAAACCATATCACCAAAATCAACCTCCAACTCTTTTGCAATCCTGTACAAAACTTCCATCGATACAAACTCACCTTTTCCCATTTTAGAAACTGTCGCTGGAGCCAAACCGACTCGCTCAGTGAGATCTTTTTTATTCATGTTTTTATCTATTAGTATTTTCCATAGACCGTTATAATTAATTTTCATTTATTTATCTCCTATATTCTCAAACTTAAAGTTTATTAATGTGATTATATCATAAATTCTTTTTACATAAAAAAACGGTACAGTCCAAAGACCACACCGTCAGATTTTATCTTTCATTTAATTCATTTAATAGTTTCTTTACGTCCTCAGCACGCTTTCCTAATTGGGTGAAGTCTCTTTATGCTTCTTAATCGCCCCTAAAACAGACTCTTTCTTTTCCTTAATCTTTGTCTTTTCTCTCTCTTTAGCTTTAATGAGCTTAGAATCGAGAATACAGACGTTAATATGCTCTTTACCATTCTCGTCTATGCTTAACCTTACTGGTCCAACAGTTTAAAAAAATCCTCTTTTTGAAATTCTTCAGGTACTTTATCTCAGTATGTAGAGCATTTATGAAAATTTTTATCCCCAGAATCGTCATTAGAAACAACTGTAAAGTTCACTACACTAAATGCTTCTCCTTGGTTATTTGTCAGATTTACCTTTTCAACATCCTGAACGATATTATCTACGATGTTTATTAAGTAATCTCTTTCTTCTTGAACCCCTGCTTTCTCCAGAATCATTTCTTGCTCTTTTAGATTATCAAATCACATAGTCAAATTCATCATTTAAAAGCCCTTATGTATCATTTTCCGTGTAATTTTGATAAATAGACTCGAGTGCTTTCTCATCATTTATTCCTTTCTTATAACTGATAATTGCTTTTATAAAATCTGAGTAATTCTCACTAATCACCGTATCGATATAATTTTTCTCAACTAAGCGCTGACAGATTTCACCTTTTGTTCCTATATGGAATAAGACACCGTGGACAAGACAATGACCATCCTTTCTTCTTGTCCCAATGAAAGACTCTTTGGAGTAAGAAGACAAAGTCTCCTTTACTTGCGGGCGACTTCAAACCGTGGGTCACTCACTGGTAAGTAAAACGATTCCACCCCTTTACAGAATAGGGTGGATTCATAACAACAGCATCAAACTGAACTCCTTCATTGAGTCGTTCGGGGTCCTCGGGCCACTCTTCAGCCAATGTATCTCCATTTTTAATAGTATCTTTTCTGGATGAATTCCTTGTAAGAGTAAATTCATACGGGTCAAGTTATAACTAGTGGTGTTCTTTTTTTGCTCATAGTAAGCTAAATTTTTCTGTTGATGCGCATCTAAATGCTTAGCAACAGTTAACAGTAAAGAGCCAGAACGAGACAAACAGTCACAACTAAGTATCAACCTTTGTATGGCTAATAACAGGATTGAGCTGGTGATTTATTGGTCATTATAAATTCTTTATTTCCACTATATTATTTGTCCATCTTCTAGGTAAATTATCTTATCAAAAAATGTTTTATCTTTGAAACGATGATCTACCATGATTATTGTTTTATCTGATAGATTGTTTTTTATATAATGTAGGGTTTTTTCTAAATTCTCATCATCTAAAGAATTACTGAGTTCATCAAATATATATATTGGTGCTTTTCTCAAAAAGGTTCTAAGCAAGCCAATTCTTTTATTTTCTCCTCCCGAACTAAAAGTAACTGGGTCTTCCAGATTTTCTATTGATAAGACCTTATTCAATTCTAATTGATTTATTAATCGACCAAGGTCATCAGTCTCTACTTTGTCAACATACAACTCTAAATTTGCTAGTAATGAATCCGGTACTATTATACACTCTTGAGTTAATACGGAAAAATTATTTGTAACATCCAATTCATTGGTCACAGAATTACCATCAAAAAGAACCTCTCCTTTGGTAGGTTGAATCAAACCTAATATCATTCTTAAAATAGTAGACTTTCCTGATCCACTCTTACCTATAATAGCTACTTTATCCCCTCTCTTAATTTCAAAACTGATATTATCAAGTATTTTCTTCTCATTATCTAAAAAGGATACCTTTTGAAAAGTAATTTTATTTTTAAATGTAAGTTCTTTTCTATTAGAGTAAACTTCGTTCTTTGGAATTTTATCCAACCTCTTTAGAGAGACTATAACACGCCTCCATTCTTTAATTGCTTTTGAAAAATCAATTAGAGGATCAATTAATATTGAGTTATACATCATAATTGCTACCATACCACCTATAGTCATTTGGTTAAAATAAACTAAAATAGAAGTAATAATATAAAGTATCCCTATTGTACTCATAAAAATTATCTTATCAACAACATAAATTTTTTGTGTAAATCGAGTTTCTTCAAAATGATGTTTCTTGAATAAATCACTTTCTTCTTCTGTAAGTTTTTCAAATCTTTGCACTCTATTATTAGTTAGAATTTCTTCAAAATATAAATTTATATCATTAAATAATTTCCAGATTCGATCAGATGATATCCTTGATTCATCTATTAGCTGTTCATATCTCTTCATAAACCAATTATTTACGTATATAGAAATAAGTCCCACTAACAGTAAGACTAACATAATATACGGGCTAATTGAAAATACTAAAATAACACTTATAACAAATGAACTAATTGATCCTATCAAATCACTAAGTGGTTTTATAGATGAATCGGATACAATTTTTACATCTTCTAAAATTGAAGCACTTTGTGTTTCTGTTCTGTAAGTCTTTTGCTGTTGGAAGCTTAAATTCAAAAATCGTTTTAAGATGTCTTTTCGAAGTTGATTACTAAAATTTAAGCTTAATCCTTCCGCATAAACATTCTTATAAGCTTCAATAATTGCTGATAAAAAAAAGACTACTAGCAAGATAACGCCAGATAAAATAACCTGTTTTAAGTCAGTATTAATTGAATCAATCATATGTTCTACTAACTTGATAGGTGCCAAAGATAATAAAGCCATAACTACTGACAGTATGAGTATGTTTATAAAATTTTTAGGTTTTAATCTTATTATCAATGAGTGGAATTCTGGGTTCATATTATCTCCTTAAAAATTCTTGATCGCTTCTCTAGCTTATCTTAAATAACACGTATTTCACTATATAAAGTTTATGATTTAAAACCTTTTCAAACAATCTCGAGATTCATTTTAAAAAAAATTAAGCCACTAGAATCTAGTGGCCTAAAATCATTTGCTTCTTTCTTGACGAATTATTCTCCAAATACTTTTAGCTGACAAGTAGTACTTTTCTGCCAGTGCATCTACATTTTCTCCATTTTTATAGTCAAGATAAATATTATAATTTCTACGATCTATCTTTTTTCTTGTTTTATTTTTACTTCCCCATTGTGCTCTTGATTCTTTCTTTTTAGGAATATAAATTAATTTTCCTTCAGCATATTCTTGTATTTTAAGAAAGAGCTCTTTAGGAAAAACTTCATCTGCTTTTGTGTAGTCCATAATGCCTCCATAACCCTTTTATTGAAAGCATTGACTATTATTTAGGGTCGCATAATATTTAACAGTCAATACTATGCGACTAATACTTGTCTTCTCATATCTTCCTCCTCTGATACTCTATTGTTTTTAACTAGATTTGTAAAATAAATCATCTAGAATTTTTAATTATCTTATTGCTAGCTATAATTATATACTAATCTTTCATTGTTTCTCTAGTATAGGGCTTGAAACCCAGTCACTATCGTTACTATTTGCAGTTATCATAATTATAACACGAGACCCGCTTGTAAAATCGTTCAGAAACATCAATACATCTATATACAACTCTACCATTTATCAAGCAGATTGTTATTACTTTAAACTGAATTAATTATTCTAAAGAATTTTAATTTAAATATTTAACATAATTTTATTTCTTCATATGGTTCACGAATAATTCATGTTTTTTTCGTCTTAAGCTAATCTCATGATTATTATCATAAAGGCCCGCAATCTCAAAAAATATCCCTATACTTGTCATTACCCCTGCTACAAAATCATCTATAGGATGATTAAAAATTATTGACAATACTCCAAATTGGTGATTAAGGATAACTAATAAAAGACATACTCCTCCAATAATAAAGTTTCTATTCAACTTATTCTTTTTAGCATCTTTTTCCTTTTCAGTATATTCAACTACTTTCAATAGAGTTTCTTTTGTTTCTTCATTCATATTCTCATTTTTCCTTTCTCCATCAATAATCTCTCTGAGATCTACATCATAGAAATCAGCTAAGAATAGTAACATGCTAATATCCGGAATGTTGCTGCCTGTCTCCCATCGAGAAATAGTTCTCTGGGATACATACAATCTATTAGCAAGCTGTTCTTGAGTAAGTTGTTTTTCATTTCTCAATTTCTTTAGAAAACAGCCTATCTTTTTTTGGTCCATATATTTTCCTCCTCTTAATGATATAATATCTGCTTTGACAATTAAAATAAACGACACAAAGTGAGTAAATACCATTTCTAAACGATCAGACATCAAATGTCTACATAATTAGACCCCTTTTGTTTCTCCAACAGTATTTATAAAAACTATTATTCATCGTCACTTTTGTCATTGTCATAATTATGATACGAGACTGATAGAAAAAATCTTCTAGCAACTCTAATAATTCTAGCTATTTATTTTCGCTTGATTTAAAAGGATGTTAACAACTACAGACTGGAATTTCCTTTTAAACCTTCTTTTTCTTATAAAGTAAACTTCCCAAAAAACTTCCAAGCACTGAAATAACGCCATAGATTAAAGAATAAATACTTGCACTCTCATTATAAAAAATAAATAGGGTAGGAATAAATAGCAAGACAACAAGCATTGGAAAAATCCAGTTAAATGAGTGCTTCATTCCATAGATTAGCGATGATATAAAACATGTCATTGGGACAGCCAATAGTAAAACCAACATCCCACTTCCTGTATTTTTAATGAAAAATGGCAATAGATAAAAGGCAAAAGCTATTACGATCAAATATACCAGCATTTTTCTAACTTTTTCCATTTCCAACTCCTTCACAAATTCACATTTTTTAACTTCTTTACTTTATTAGAGCAATCTTATTCAATATTCACTCTAACAGCCCACCAACCAATCGTTTAATTTTAAAATAAAATGCTTGAAAACTGGTCACTCTCCTAATTATTGGCTATTATCATCATTATAACAAGACTCCTAGCCATCAGCTCATAAATAGAACACTATTTGATTATTCTGCAATTATTTCACCTATTCTACTTCAACAAAATACCAAATAATCCATTGATATTTCTTTATACAAAACAATTTAATGCTACCCAAAACTTTGACAGTGATTATTTGTTTGAACTTAAAATGACTAAGAGATTGACTCAACTCTGTTAGCTCAACATTAATAATCTTAGACTAAGGATAGTCGTTTAGCTTAAATTTAATGCTTCTATGTCTTTTTTTAAATTATAGGATTATCCATATTAGCAACCATCTGAATGCACTAAACGATTTAACCGATCCCACCATAAAATATTCCCATAATATATATCAAAATCGTCAACCCTACAAAGACATATCTGCCCATTGGCTCAAACCATGGCCCCAGAGTCTTATTGTAGCCCAATTGTACTTGCTTTCTAGCAAAGTCCGGTCCACATACCCAATAAAACATAATTCCAGCCAACAAAGCGCCTAATGGAATCACATAGATACTCACAATATCCATCCAACTTTCTAAAATAGCGCCATTTTCAACAAATATTCCGATGGCTATCGCTATACTCGCTACGATTCCTACCGCTTTTGCTCTTGAAAAATGGAACTTTTCTTGAAGCGCTTCGATTGGAGCTTCAAATAAATTGATCAAGGAGCTAATCCCTGCAAACAGTACTGCAATAAAGAAAAGAATGGCAAATAAGTTACCGGCTGGCATTTGTTTAAAAATCGCTGGCATGGTGATAAAGATCAAAGGAGGGCCCGCGGTTGGGTCCATATTAAAAGCAAACACAGATGGAATAACAACGAGAGCAGCCAATATAGCTGCTATTAAATCACTTACTGCAATATAGGTCGCAGAAGTAACCACATCTTCCTTTTCACTTAAATAACTCCCATACACCAATGTTCCCGAACCAGCTAAGGACAAGGAGAAGAAAGCTTGGCCTAATGCATAGACCCATGTTTGTGGATTTTTTAGCGCTTCCCATTCAGGTTGAAACAAATAGGCATACCCTAGACTTGCTCCCGGTAAGAAGATCACGCGAATACTTAAAAGCAGGAACATTATAAAAAATCCGGGCATGAGCACTTTATTTATTCTTTCAATCCCCTTTGAAATGCCCACTCGCATAATCCCAAAAGTTAGGATGAGTGCAGCTAGATGCCAGCCAATACTTCCAAAATTTCCAGCAATCTTTTCAAAATAAGCTGAACTATCTGCCGCTTGAATCATCGAACCTGAGATTGCCCCAAAGGTGAACCTTAAAATCCAGCCAATGACAACCGAGTAGCCAATCGCGATCCCTAAAGACCCGATGGTGGGAATTAAGCCAAGCCATTCGCCATACGGCTTGCCTCTTTTAGCCATTGCCTTCTTAAAGGCAGCCAGAGGACCTGCTTTCATCGCTCTTCCCAACGCGATCTCACCAATTACTCCCGTAAAACCAATGATAATCACAAAAAGAATATAGGGGATTAAAAAAGCCGCTCCTCCAAATTGACCGACACGATAAGGGAATAACCATATATTTCCCATCCCTACCGCTGAACCCACTGATGCTAGAATAAAACCTAGCCTACTTTGAAAACCATCTCTTTCTCCTATTATTTTTTTGTCTTTCAATTTTTTCACTCCTCGTTTCCTTTGTTTAGAAATGCTACTAGCTAATCCTTTAACCCTATTTTTCAGCGGAAATGGAGCTCATATCAATATAAAGACACAAAAAGACACTGCGTCATCAATTTTAAATTGATCTATGCAGTGTCTTTTAAACAACTATCTATTAAAAATCACACTGGCATAGGCTCCATTTATACATGAAAAATAAAGTGAGCCTAGCCTTCTTACTTCAGAAGTTAGACCACTCAACTATGCCAAGCCTGCCATGAATGAATGTTGAATTTCATTTGTGTGATTTCCTTTCTCTTTTTTTATTTAACTAATTATCTAATAGGCTTGATAGAAAGTCAAATGAGTATTTTTTATCCAAGTGATATCTTAGGTGAAAATGTAATTAGTCATGTAAAGTTCTAGGTAGTTTTATTTCTTGAAGTATTCTATCGTAGGAAGAAAAATGACATTTTTTTCTTTTAAAAATTTTAAAAGATTTAATGCACTTAAAAGCACGAACCTTGATATCATTTTCAATTAGAAACCCTTTTAAATATGTCTTTAATGAATTTGAGTTATAATTAATGTTAATTAAAATAAAAGTATTAAATTAGAGTTATAGAAACAGAAATACAGGAAGCGTTATGGTCAATTAATAGTTCAAATATTGATAAACTAAAGATTCTAATATCTTTACCCTTGCGGAGCTCCTTTAGTAAATGCTAAATTCTTTAATAAATAGCTGAAAAAAAATTATGAAAATATATCTCAGTGGTAATAGGGGAGCTTTTCAGCTTCTTTAAATACCTTTATTAAAGAATACATCCCAATAGAAATTATAATAGCATTTAATTCAGACCATATTTTTAAGAATACACCTTTCATCAAGAGAATTTAAACAAGTTTTCAGAATCTGCGGAGATAGTTGTGTATATTATTGTTTAGCTATCACATAACCAACCTTAAGACCAGATGTATTCGCAAGTTTGACTATATGTTCTAATACGTAAAGACAGCGAATTCTATATTATTAAGTGAGTAAATCACATAATAAATAAAAATTAAATAAAAACTTGACAAATGACTTTGGGAACATTATTATGAACGTATAGATTGTATGCGTTTTCTTATTTTGTTAGTTTCTTGTTATGTTATTTTATAAGTTAAGCATACAATCAAAAAAAGGAAGGAGAATTGTGATGAATGAAAGTAATTCAAAAGAACAAATTCAATTAGATTCAGAAAAAGAACAAATTTTGATTGAAAAGATTGAACAAAATTCTAGTACACCATCATGGTGCATCTGTTATAAAAAATGTTAGAAATATAGATTTTGAAATAGACTAAAGAAAGATTCTTTAGTCTATTTTTTAGGGGGGAAATAGTTTGTATTGCACAAATAAATATATAAACTTAACTATTACAGATGATAAAGAAATTACATATTTTGATGGTTTTGAAAAATCTATTAACTCTCAAAATAATGACATAATAATTCAAATATTAAAATGGTTTGAATTTCCACGTGATAAAAATGATCTTCCAATAATTAAAAATATACCTAATGAAAGAATAGAAAACTATTTAAAAGAGTTAATTAAATCTAATATCATTATAAATGATAAAAAAAATCTGACTAAACGGAATGAGTTCTTTTATGAAACATATTCAAGTACCTTAGATATCAAACATCTTGTAAACCGAAAAAGAATACTTATTATAGGATGCGGAACTATTGGGACTAATGTTGCAGTTTCTTTAGTTAAAATGGGTTTTAAGAATATTATATTAATTGATGACGACGTAATAACGCTCCATTCCCTAGACTCCCAAATTGTTTATACTGGATTAGATAAAGGAAAATTAAAAGGTGTAGTTTTAAAAAATCATCTTGAAAAAATTTCACAAACAGCCAAAATTAAATATATGAATTGTAAAATAGAAAATATTAGAAATTTATCAAATTTATTTATGGAAGAAAAGTTTGATATTATTATAGATTGCTTTGATGAAAAAAGCACAAATCTTCAATTGGACTTGATAGATTTTTCTAAAAATATGAATATTAATTATATAACAACAGGTTATTATCAAAATTTATTATTTGTTTGGGACATAGCAAGTGAATTCAATAAAGTTAAAAATTATTTTTTAGAAAATTCTTATGAATCTGAAAAAAGAAAAGTTTTTTCTTTAAATAAAGGGGTAATTGTAGATTCACAGATTATTTCTGGATTAATTACTAATCAAATATTAAACAGAATTATATATAACGATAATGATAATAAATTTTTGTGCTTTGATAAAAAAAATAATGTTTTAACAGATTATGGAAGATATATAAAGTCAGAGTATCAAAATTTTTTAGAACTATTAGAAAAAAAAATAAATGACTTAATATCTCAAAATGAAATAGAATTGTCTCTAAAAAAAATTAAACTAAATGAAAATATTGGATATAAGAAATATGATGTGATTCAATTTCTTAAATTTGTTGAATTAATTCAATATACTCAAAAATTTGAATTTGATATTAATAAGAATATTTCAAACACTTTAAATGTTTCAAATACATCAAAGAATTTTATGAAAAAAATGGATGTTTTCCAATCAATAACAAATCATATGTATCAATTATCTGATTGTTCTATTTCCGACAATTTACTTAGTGATATTGATTTAGTAAGTGTATATTCAATAAAAAAAATTCAGCATAATATTCATAACTTTATCTCAGAAAATAAAGATAAGTTTTTTCAAGTGTATAACACAAGAGATAGTAAAATTTCTAATGATTTCTATCTTATACAAGGTATATCCGAAAAAATATTTATCAAACTGAAGAAAGAAATAAAAAATATATCTAAAGATGAGTATTTTTTACTAAAATCACAAGTATTAAATAATAAGAGAGTAAATAAAAATAATATTAAAGAAAAAGATTTTTTTGATTTCAGGAGACAAGATAGTTATTACTTTGGTAGCAAGAACAAGGCTATCGATTTTATTTATCTCTTATTAAATTCTATTAGAAATGATTTGGGTGACAAATTTCTTAATGCGTATAAAAATAATGACATTATAGTTGATAATTATGCTGATGGTAGTGTTGGAAAATGTATTTATTTAACAAACACAAAGAAAACTCTAGTTTATTCTACATTTGACGGGACATATGAATCAGTTATAAGACTACTTCATGAAATTGGACATTTTTTTTCTAATGATGAAATGAAAACATCTTATTTTTATGAAGAACTTTCTATAATTAAAAATGAAATTTTAGCAGAATCTATATTTATTAATATTTTAAAAATTAAAAATATTGATAAATTCCCAACTGAATTAAATAAATTGCAAGAAGTAATTAGATATAAATTTGAAAGGGATTTACTATACATTTTAGATTTAGCCATATTTAAAGAAAGATTAGATTGTGAAACTAATTCAAAAAAACCTCTAACAACTGATATATATAAACAAGTATTTGATTCTTTGGATAATTTGGATCCAGAGTATGTAGAAATGAAAAATAGAGAATATTTTGTTTATAACTATTTAGCTAATTACAGTTTGTATTTACCAATAGAATTTATAATCAGTGATTTAATTGTATCCATTGTATCCATTAAGTATGGAGAAAAAATTTTTAAAGATATAGTTAATGGGGTAATCATTAGCAATGATTGGATAGAAAATGTTTTTTCAATTGAAAGTATTATAGATTTAATGAAAATTAGTTTTTAATAATGTATATATTAATAAATGATCGGAAGGTACTATATTGAAAAAAAATAGATTTAAACTAACGATACTACTCACACTAACCCAATTAGGTAGTGGAACTTTATCTTTTATACTATCCTTAAAGATACTGCAGCAAAATAAAAGCGCAACTGACTTTGGATTAGTAGTTATGGTTAGTGCTATATTTAGTATTTTAACATCTTTAATATCTGGTAAATATATTGATCGCTTCCCTAAAAAAAACATGATGATCGTTGCTCAATTTCTGAGTATAGTAGGATTAATACTTTTTATTTTCGGAACAGGATTTAGCGACAAAATTAATTTATATTGGGTGATCGCTCTTTCAATAATCCTTCAAGTGAGTGATTCAATTTTTACCACTACTTTAATGACAAGTGCTGTCAATATTGTAAATAAGGAAGAAGAGTTAGATGAATTCAATTCAATTGTTGAATCAATAAATGGGATCTGTGCCTTAATAGCACCGTTTATTGCATCCTCTATCTTTATTTTCCTAAAAATAGATAGCTTCATATTTTTAGAAATATTTTTTGAGCTATTTGCCGTATTACTAATACTTAATTTACCGCTGCATGATTCCTTAATTGAAGAAAACTATGATGATCGTGATAGCGATTATAGTTTAAACTACGTACTAAAGTATGCTTGGAAAAATAAACTTATTCTAATACTAAGTTTAAGTATGTTAAGCATCAATTTACTTTTAGGATCACTTTCAATAGGCCTACCCTACTTAATATTGTCTTACTTTGAGAGTAAAACAATATTTATCGGTATCTTTCAAATAACATTACCAGTTGGAATGATGCTGGGAGCTATCATTTATCCTAAATTAAATTTTAAAAAACCCTTCTATAACCCAATTATAAAATCGTGGTTCCTATTAGCTCTATCTGTTATTCTACTAGGATTTACCATACTTATTTTTTCAAACCATTTTTGGGCATTATCAATTATATCCTTCATTCTTATTACTATCGCTGGTTTCAGTATATCAATAGGAAAAATACCCTTATTAGGATATTTTCAAAAAACAGTTCCTCAAAAAATTCAGGGGCGCTTATTTAGTTTGCTAGATGTCATGATAGAGTCGAGTATTCCTTTAGGGGCGGGTATATATGGACTATTATTCGACAACTTTAATATATATACAATATTTATCTTTTCTGGATTAATTTTAATTATTTTTATTAAAATATCAGAAAAAAAATTGAGAAAGCTAACTATAAGCATGAATGATTAATTAAAGAATAATTAATCTTTAATCACTTACAGAATAGTAATCATCATTTCAATACTGTTATAAGAGAAGGTTCGTTTAAGTATTATTTGAGCGACGCCCACTATTTGGATTGCAACTTATTGTGAAAGATCAACTATGAATGTTATTTATAAATTTAATTCAATCAAGAGCTGAGTCAGTAGCTTGACTGATTTACTATTTAGATAATATCTTTTAAAGCAATTAAGTTGAATTTAAACAATAAATCTCTTTGTCCAATGTAGTCTTACTAAGGAAAAATTAAAAATAATGAATTTGATAATTTTTACTCTAATTAACAAACTTTTAAAATAGTAAATTCTGTAATAAGAATTGAATTTTTTAGGGGATACTCATTCTTACTCTCGTATTCTTTCGAAGTATGATTCCCCTTTCCACTTTCTAATTTTTCGAATTAATTTTATTTGAAATCAATCCGATGTTCTACTAATAATCGTAATTTATATACTATTTTATTCGACATTATTATTTCGGATTTTCTTTGTTATACATGGATTACTTAAACTAAGTAAGTTCTCTAAAGATTATGCAAGTATCGAATTAACTCTCTCTTGGATGATATGAAGGACCATCCTTCAGACGTATACTTACCCTCTGACTTAGACACTTCAGACTCATTGTTATTTTCTTCAATCGCATAGCTGCAGCTCAAAGCCTCTGTATAGAGTGATAAGATATTAAAAAATTGTCCTATGCAATTTTTTTAGATAAATAGTGTTTAATTCATGTGGATATATCTTTGATTCTTTAAATAATTAAAAGGCCCCCGTTATGAGGCCTTCAAATTTCAATATTGTTTACCTATGGGTTTACTTTACGAATCTTGCATAATTAACTTTTGAAAAATCAACAACAATTTGATTACCATTGATATCTTTTATAATATCTGGTTGTTTAGAAATAATAAGTTTCATTATTTTTCGAAGAGCACGTTCATCATCAGATCTTGATTCGAGTTCCATCATGACTGTTAAACTAGAACCATGATTGAAAAAGAGTTCAATTTTTCTATTTTTCACTCTTTCATCTCCTCTCCTATTTAATGTCTCTACTATACCAATCTCCACCTCTTTCGTATAGGGTAGATAAGAAAGGAGATACTCATGGTATTGCGAGACAATAAATTAATCATACCCCTCTATTAGCCAAACTCTTTAAACTAAGAACATTACTAACATTATATATAATTTATTAAGCCCAGTTGAGTATAGATTTCACCTTACTTTAAGAAAAAAATAATTTTTAGGTTTTCTCTTAAAAAGTTAGAGCTATCAAAACATCGTTCTCTTAGTAATTTAACTTTATTCGTTTGGTTTTTTTGATTTAATGGAATTAATAAATTTTTTTCAAAAGTCAAGTCCATAATATTGTGTAAAATAACTTAGTACAATGTTCATCACCATTAAAGCCTCATATAAGCCCTTGAAGAAGTAATCCATTCTTCGTGGATGTGCATTAATACAGAGCCAATTAATCGATTAGCTGAGTCGACATTTGGAAAGATTCGTACCACTTTCTTTCTACGACGTACTTCTTGATTCAATCGTTCTTCAATCTTACAAATATCAGATAACAATATTTCTCTTCCAAATTCTAGAACGATCTTCTTTTGATCAGATGACTCAATAGAGGTTTTAAGAAAATCCTCATTTCTAAAATCAACAAAACCTAGTAAACTACGTTTCATGGTGACTTTAATTGAAACGGGCTTTCTATAAAAATCTCCTAATCTCTTTTGAATGAGATCTTCCTTTTCTAGCTCAAACTGTTTTGAAGTTTGGCTAATATCCACTATATGTTTCTTGCCTATTAGACCGTGTGTTTTAATGTTTTGTCTTTAAGCAAATAAAAAATAAAGTTTTCATCTTCATTTAAAATATAAGCGTTAAATACACCATCATTCCAACCCACTAAATCAATATCATAAAAACCACCTATATAAGAAGAATCAAGCTCTGGTTTATTTTGATCAAGGGAAATATCTTCTAATTCGTTTGTATAGTCTATTAATGTATCCACACTCATTGCAAAAAGTTCAGAAAGCTTTTTAAGATTTGTAATATCCGGTATGCCATTATTACTTTCCCACTTAGCTACTGCTGAACGTGAAACATTTATTTTTTCAGCCAATTCCTCCTGACTGTATTCTTTTTTTCTTCGTAATTCTTTTATTTTATCGCCTAGTTGCATCTTATCACTCCTATTGATCTTTTATAGTTATAGTCAATCATAAAAACTCGCATTATCAAATATACTATCAAGAACTTTAGTGTTACTTTGAGTAACAAGTCCTTATACTTATTAAGATATAGTATAACTCTTCAGTATATCAGCATTTCTTGGAAGTTGTTTTTAGCTAAGAAGGAGCCTGTGATAAAATACGAACTCCTTTCCTCTTTTCTTAAAAATAATTATACGAAAATTATTCTATACATAAAACTACCACCCGTGAAATGATACCAAGAATCCGTCATGTAACTCTAATTTTTGAAAGTACTCAAAAGATAGAAAGCCTAATTTTTATTTCAAAAAGCTAATTCAAATAAAAAAGAATGGTATTAAAAAAGGGGAAGAAACGCTAAGTTTCTCCCCCTTTCATTATTTACTCAATAATTGGATCATTTCTTCATACTCTGGGTACTGTTCGATCAGTTCATGGTAACGAAACAACTCAAAATCCTCAAACTCAAATCCTGGTGAAACCATACACGATACGAGCGAAAACCCATCTTCAACGGTCGAGCCAAAGATTGTCCCTTTAGGAACACGATATTGTAGTACTTGACCTTGCGCAACATCTAATCCTAAAGTAACATTTGTATAATCGCCATCTGGAGAAATCATATGCACGGTCAATGGCTGTCCGTAATGATAGTACCATATTTCATCAGCAGTTAAACGATGAAAATGTGAGGGGTTTTCTTTTTCCAATAGAAAATAGATACTAGTGAACAGAGAACGTTCTTTCCCATTTATTTTTAGTTTGTCTTGTGATCTTTCAACTTCGCAATAATAGCCACCTTCCGGATGAGCTTCCATATCCAAAGCTTTTATCCATTCTTCCATTGATTGATTCATAATAATCTCCTAACATTTTATACTATTTTAACATATGGAGTGTAAGGGTCTAAAATTCTTATCCACTTTAAGCAGCCTTGTAATTAGTAAACTTTCTCGATTTTGCTAGCATCTTATCGGATTACTTAATCTCATTCGCATAAACGACCCGATACAAAGCTTCTTTAACCTTATTGAATTGCTCTTGATCCATTGCTTCTGGATAAGTCATCAATAAAAGCGGAATCGCATTTTTCCCTTCTTCTAATGGAGGTTGCGTGTAGTCATAAGCATTCAACTTAAAATCTAAACGCTGATAAAAATTTATTCTTCGTTTAGTGATATTGTCTTCAGGCTTTTCTACCTCTAAGACTATTTTTTTATCAGCTTCATTTAAGAAAGTATTCAAAAATTTACTGCCATAATTTCTACCTCGGAAACTGTCATCTATGGCAAAATGTTCAATAAATACATATTCTCCAATGTCCCAAAAAGATATAAAACCTACTACTCTACCGTCATCTTCTAAGGCTTTCATTTGATAATTAGGATTTTTCAATATTTCTAATTGTAAGTTTAAACTTCTTTTTTCATCTTCAGGAAAAGAGCTTTCATAGATATTCCAGATTGCAGTAAAATTTTCCACTATAAATCCTCCGTCAATTTCGTAACTATTTTTTTCGTATTATTACAAGCATAGCAAAGTTTACAAAACTTTTCATAGGCTATCAAACCATAAAACAAATTCTTCCTTAAATAAAAATAGTGATTTCCATAAGCTAAATCTTTAGGCAATCTTCTAGAAGTTAAAAAACTTTGTCATAGCTATTAGTTTATACTTTACTTAGTCAACATCTATTTTAAGTTAGTTAATAAAAACACTGTCCTGATCGAGCTGTTTTAGTCTTAGGTTCCACTCATGAAGAGCTATAGTTTTTTTAGTGAGCCCATTCAATGCTAGGTCTTTATACTTCCTTAAAAGGCTACTTGCATTTAATTTATTGCTATTAAAATAATCAGCTACTCTAATATAACCCCCAAAAGTGAGTTTGATAGCTCTATCTTTGGGGGGCATCTCTCCTATAAAGATCTTTATATTATTAATTTTATCGATTTCTTATACTAGTTTCTCTT
Source organism: Facklamia sp. P13064 (assembly GCF_050409425.1). Taxonomy (NCBI): domain Bacteria; kingdom Bacillati; phylum Bacillota; class Bacilli; order Lactobacillales; family Aerococcaceae; genus Facklamia; species Facklamia sp. P13064. The sequence goes on from NZ_JBNUPM010000001.1 coordinate 232,171, forward strand.
TAAACAAAACTTAAAGTATGCTGAACATTTACTTGCTAGTCAACTGCTTATTGCTAGCTAAAAAACATCTCATTTCATAATCTTTTTGATCCATTTTATACTTGTCTTATAAGGTGGATAACGGAAAGGAAGATCAAGCCAATTACTTTTTTTCAAGATGCTTTTACTATGAGAAAAGGTGTCAATGCTGTTTTTGCCATTATAGCTGCCCATTCCGCTTTCTCCCACTCCACCAAAGCCCATATAAGGAGTCGCTAGGTGGGTTACTGTCTCATTTATTGCTCCCCCTCCGAAGGAAACCTCCGTTAAAACCTTTCGCTCAATATCTTTCTCTTTTGTAAATAAATACAAAGCTAAAGGCTTTGGACGTGCCTTAATATGATCCATCGCTTCATCTATAGTCTTATAGGTGATTATGGGTAATATCGGACCAAATATCTCTTCTTGCATAATTGGATCTTTCCAAGAAACATCCTCCATTAATGTGATATTTATTTGGTGTGTTTCATCATTTTTTTGACCCCCGTAAATCACTTTGCCTGTCTCTAGCAGATTAAGTAATCGCTGATAATGCCTATCACTGATTATTTTGGGATATTCAGGATTGGTTTCTGCGTGCTTGCCAAAAAAACCTTCCAGAGTCTTCATTAATTCCTCTGTTAGTTTTTCTTTCACATCTTCTTGAACAAGTAAATAATCTGGAGCCACACAGGTTTGTCCTGCATTTAAAGCTTTGCCCCAAGCAATTCGCTTAGCAGCTATTTTTATATCGGCTGATTTGTCAACAATGGCTGGACTTTTCCCACCTAATTCTAAGACGACTGGCGTCAAATGCTGAGCTGCTTTTTCCATTACAATTTTCCCCACCTGTTTGCTTCCTGTGAAAAAAATTAAGTCAAAATCTTTACTTAACAAAGACTGATTAACTTCAACAGCCCCTTCCACCACCGTCACATAAGCCGGGTCAAAGGTATCTGCGATCATTTTTTTAATAATAGCAGATGTAGCCGGTGCAAATTCAGAGGGTTTGATAACAGCAGTATTTCCGGCCGCTAAGGCACCAACAAGTGGCGATAAAGTCAGCAAAAATGGATAATTCCAAGGGGCAATAATCAACACCTGCCCATAAGGCTCTTTATAGACACGACTGACTGATGGAAACTGAGAGATTGGTGTTCGTACACGCTTAGGTTTGAGTAATCTCTTCATGTTTTTTAACATATAAGTGATCTCTTCTAAAACCAATCCAATCTCACTAACATAGCCTTCAAATCCTGCTTTATTTAAATCACTTCTTAAGGCTTCTAATATTTCAAGCTCATAGTCTTCAATCGCTTGATACAATTTTTTCAGCTTAGCAATTCGAAAATCAATTGCTTTGGTCTCTCCACTTGCAAAATATTCTTTTTGTTTTTCTAATACACCACTTGTCTCTTCCATTTTTATCATGCTCCTTCTTAATAAGCTGCTTCTAAAATATCCATAATCCGTTCAGTAGTAACTTGCACTGGGTTCACAATTGTAGCCCCATCATTCATGGCTGTCTTGGCAATCTGTTTAAAATCCTCTTTTTTAACATCGACATCTCGCAAACGGGTCGGTAAACCCGCTATTTTATGCAATTCATTAAGTAAATCTCTGATAGCATTTATTGTACGAGCGGCTCTTTGATCTTTGGGTGTCTGGCTGTATACTTCTGGTCCAGAGAAAGCCAATAAAATTCTAGCATACTCCTCTTTACAAGATTGTGAATGCTTTAAATTCATTTCCATAGCATATGGAAGTAAAATCGCCATCGCATCTCCATGGGCAATTTTACTGATTGATCCACAAGCGTGGCCTATCGCATGAACAATGCCTACCATTGAGTTAGAAAAGGATATACCTGCCATTAAGGACGCATTCGCCATGGCTATGCGAGCTTCTTTATTTTTACCATTTTGGACCGCTTCTTTAAGGTGCTTCCCAATTAATTCTATGGCAGCTAAGGCATAAGCAGAGCTAAGTGGATTTTTTTGACAACCCGTTAAGGCCTCAATACTGTGTGTTAAGGCATCGATTCCAGTTGATGCAGTTATTTTCGCTGGAAGTGACGCTGTCATTCGATAATCTAAAACAGCCACATCTGGTAAAAGACTGTATGAAATAAACTCCAACTTTACCTTACGGCTCGTGTCCGCAATCACTGAGACTAAGGTTGCCTCCGAGCCTGTGCCTGCAGTACTTGGCACAACTATCAAAGGATTTAACTTACCACCGACTAGCTCTAACCCCATGAGTTCATTTAAGTCTTTGACTTTTTTAGAAACTAAAACATTTACTCCTTTAGCAGTATCAATAACTGATCCACCGCCAATAGCGATGATACTATCACATTGATGTGTTTGATAGACGTCACTGATTTCGTGGACCACATTTAATGATGAGTCTTGTGGAATCTCTTTGAAGATAGCAGCGATTTCAATGTTGGCATCTTCTAAAGCCTCTGTAATAATTTGCACTTGTCCATGCTTTATCAATGACTCATCTGTTAAAATCAAAGGCCTCTGGGCCTCTAAATTCAATAATTCAAATGGGATGTTTTCTAAAGCGCCTTTGCCAGATAAAATCTTGACTGAATTCATAAATTCATAATATTCTGGTATTTTCATACTAATCCTCCTTAAAACACTAAATGAAAGTAGGCTTTGCCTTTGCTGGCTGAAAGCACTGGTTGTTCTTTTAAAATATTTTTGCTAATAAAATTTGGGAAAAGATAAGCTTCTACATAATATAAAATTCGAACGAGAGGCATAGCTTTTAGGAAATCACCTTTAACAATAAAACGATGTTGAGCATAGCCCTGGTGCAGACCTATTTGACCAAGAATTAACATTTGTGCAGCCCGATAACTTTTAAAAATAATCGACAGATCAGCTGGGGCATCCACATGCTTTCCTAAATAATTAAAGCCATCATTTCTTTTTTCAAAGAATACTTTTGTACTAGTGTTTAAAACTGTCAATTCAAACAAGAAACCATCCGCATAGTGTCCTAACTCTTTCTGAATTGCAGGCTCTACTTTAGCAGCAGCTATTAATCCTCTTACTAAAAATTTTAAACCAATTTCTACCATTAATTTTTTCATAACATGCAACCGCCTTTTATAAATTTTGCTTAATTAAATAAGCAATTTAACAATCTGATTCACAGGTATTTCTTCCGTAGCAAATTTCTGTTGAATAATTAAGCCATCTAACAAAGCTAAAATAAGATAAGAGAGGGCGTGATAATCTCTTCCCTGTCGCTTTAATCCTTTTATTAAACTTTTTCGAATGGTCTCTCGCCAGGACTGATAGCGTGTTTCAAACTTTTTAGCCAAGGATTGATTATTAGTAATCGCATCGCTTAAAAGATAAAGATGTAAGGAGCCTCTAGTATCCGCATAGATAATTTTATTAAATAAAGTCTTCAATATTTCTTCTGCATCAATCTCCTCATCAGACTCTTCAATGAATAAAAGTAAGTCTTCTGTCATCATTTCTAAATTTTTTTCTGCCAATTCATAAATGATCGCTTGTTTGGCAGGATAATAATAATAAAGCGTTCCTTTACTAATACCCGCTGCTTCAGCAATTTTACGCAAAGTTGTTTCTTCAATGCCTAATTCACTAATTAAAACTGATGCAATCTCAAGTATATAAGATCGCATATCTTGATTAGAGTTCCCATCATTAATAGATATTTTTGTCATTTATCCACCCATTTCCCGTTCGGTCGACTGACCGATTAATTAGTTTAAGTTTAATTCAACCAGCTTTTAGTGTCAAATATGCTTATTTTAAAGCTACTATGATTAAGAAAAAAGAAGTTATTAAAAGGGAGAGATCCCACAATATAATAACCTTCTAATATAGATAATTACGCTTTTCTTCAGACCGTAAATTATTTTGTGTAAGCTCCGAATCTTTGTAGAAAAAGAGACCTCTCTTATGTAAGATTGTAAAATCAAATAAGCAATCACACAGGAGGTCCCTTATGGAAGTCGTTAGCACAAAATTATTCACAGCACTAGCAGAAGATAAATCTGTTCAAGACCTATTTCGTCAAAATTTAGAAGAAGCGATTAACTTATTACCTGTATGCGAAAGGACAGTCTTTCTTAATTACGAAAAATCGGAAGTCAAAGGCTGCAATGGTTAAGGAACAATTTCCCCATGAGAGATCTTTAGAAAAGTATCTATATACCTATGTTTCAAAATTCAATACGAAGTTTTCTTCTAGAATCCATAAGGGATTTGGTCAAGCACAATAGGAACTAAATAAAATGCTAGATGAAATACAAGGAAAAGGTCAAAGCAAAAAAATTCATCCCCTATAGGGGATGACGTATAATGCCTATAATATTATCTAGTTAGAAGATTTTTACTTAATCTTACATTAGCTTACACAATTTATTTGACACTGCCCTATATTTACTACCATACAAAAAAGAATATAGATTTATTTTATCTCAATATAAGACCTATTAAGCATTTCGAACCATAACTTTATTTAAGTTCAACTACTTATGTCTTAAAATACTGATAAATCTATATTCTTATTAAAATACAATGGAGATGAGGGGAGTTATTAAATGATTTATAATGGTTTAACATGATGTGTGTTGAAAATTTTAGTAAAAGTTGACACTTAATGAATTAAAATGATTTCCCCATTTTGGGCAATATTTTGGACATAAAACTTCCCCACTTTTTTAACAGAGAGTGGGGTTTCTTTGTTAGTAGCTGATATCATCATAATCCACCCTAATAAAATCGTCCATTTCTATAAACAGATAAGCACCTTCAGTTTTAACAGCGATCTTATCAAAATCAAAAACATCAATAGTCCCTTCAATAAAAGTGGTTTTCTTTTTGGAGTCGATATATGTAAATCTCACTTCCAACTTTTGGATGTAAGCTTGGTTTAATAACATCAGCTTTTCTTGCGGATTTTGTCTTTTATAAATAGGTTCGTGAACATCGTAATTGCTTTTTAAAGTCGCTGTATGATCTGACAAGAAAAACCCCATCCATTTAGCCATTTTACGATCCTGATATTCTCTAGCTTTTTTAGATTTTAAATAAGAACGATCTACGCTCATCTAATCACTCCTTTTTGTTTAGATTATACGAACAAGTGTTCTTGTTGTAAAGAATTTTAAATTAAAAAAGGATAACTATAAATAGTTACCCTATAATTTATTCAATGTATTAAATGTTTTTTCACATGTTTTAATTATTCTATCAACGGGATCTCTGCTGAATAAATTACTATTACCATCTTCATAATCAGCTTTTTTTCTATATTCTTTTAATTTTCTCATGGTTCTCATTATTTCGTTTTTATCGGGTAAATCTTCATATTTATTTAAGCAATCAATAATTTCAGTGTGACTACCTAATCCACCTTTTACCGTTTCAAAACCCTTCAAATTATTTAACTGCCTTATTTTATTAAGACAAGCATAATATCCAGAATGTACAGCGATACGGTTTAGCCCTTCAATTTTACTTGGGGTTAATTGTTCTCCTTCAATGTCTTTATCTAGTTGATTAACTATTTTGCAGATTTCTAAGTTTGTTTCCCATATATACATTTACTCACCTACAGTAAATATAAGTTTTGAGTTCGTTCTATTCGCATGATCATTTAGTTCTTCTTCGATATCAAAAAGTTGATCAAATGAAAATTTATCAGAGTAAAAAGATACGTATGTGTAATTTGCATCATCCGCATATTTATTTAGTTTTATTGAAAAACCTTGCTTATCTACTACTTCTTTAATCAAATCATGAATTTTTGCTTTTTCGATTTCAACAAGATTAATGTCAGTATTGTTAAACGTTATATTTTCATTCACTTGCAATGTAACTTGTGGAGTGATTTGATTTATATAAGAAGGAGCGAACGGTAGAGTAGTTACAGCTACAGCACTTGCAGCTTGTTTCAATTTCATGTTAACCCTCCTAATCTAAATCAATATTTTTATTAAAAATCTCGAAACTATACGATGCAACCTTTTTCTCATTTATATATAGTTCGCATATGTGTGTACCATCATTTTTAATGATCACATCATCTGCATTAATGTTTAACTGCAAAACTCCTCGTTCGCCAATATTCGATGAGTTTAATGGACCGCTCGCTGATAAAATCTCTTTCTCTTTCTTATCAGTTATTGTGACTCTTGCCTCATAACTGCTCTCGATTTCAGATACAACTATTAATGAACAAACAGTAAAAGAAACAGTAGTAGGAAGAAAAGGTACTTGCATTTCAGCTATAGGGTTAATTAAATGTATACTTCCATCTTCTTCGTGAAATTGTTTTCTTGCAACTATAACTGTGCTGTTAACTATCATAATTAACCTCCTTCTCTAATTCATATTACCATAAATATTAGCCTTCTAGTTACGGAAATGCAACAGTTATTTTATGAAAACTATAAATAGCTTCTATACATAAAAATAACCCCACCTCCAATTAAGGAAGTGGGGAGTTTTTCTTTTGATAATCTTTTGAATTTACAACTTAGTAGCAAACTGCTTGCCACCAATAACACCAATTTTTACAAATCGCTGTTTGCCAGAATACGAGGTGTACTGCCCCCAAATCCAACCGTCACGCTCGAACACCTTTTCAAGGGATACAGTATCATCCTTATCATACATGTACCCTTCTTTTGTGATGGTGTCCTTTCCTTCAAAGGCTTCTGTCCGCACCCATACTTTCGTATTGAATTTATAAATACCGACAGACTTGGGAATGTCAACGGGCTTCTTATTCCCTGCATTCAATTCTTCCTTATACTTCGCCACTTCTTTTTGTACTGCTGTGTAATCATATCCCGCTTTAGTCAATCGATTCTTACGTTCTTGACCATTTCCCCAATCCCCTCTATAAACTTGCTTAGCAACTTCGCGGTTAGTCAATTTAACGTTTGGTGTAGACGGTGTACTCGGTTTATTACCTCCAACACCCGGTTTGTCAATATAGACAATACCTCTTTGAGAATCTACAAGTTTTCCAGTAGTCACATACAATTCTAAATCTTTCTTCCATAACTTCCATTTCTTCCAGTCGTTTTTCATCCAGTTTCCGGGACAAGATTTTCGACTGGCGTCATAGTGACGAACAACTCTTGATAAAGGCACCTTATATTTCTTCATTAGATGAGCAAAGACTAAAATTGCTTCTAACCGTGTTCTCGGGTGGAAGTCCCATTCCCAAGCATTGCGTCCAGTTGATGTATCTTGACACAATTCCACACCAATTGCGTTTTGATTAGAGATACCATATTTGCCCCGTCCGTCGCCAACATGCCATGCATCCCGATTAAAAGGTACGACCTGCACAGAATATTTTGGGTCTAAGAATAAATGGGCGGACGCATATCTCATTGTATCCTTAAAATAGTTCGCATTATCGTACGCTTGACCCGCAGCTCCGACAAAATGAAAGACGAGGTATTTAACCTCGTCCGGACTCATCCACCCACCCAAATTAACTTTGGTAAGCATTTGTTCAAATTTTCTGACTTCGTATTTATTCAATATTATTCACTCCTTTATTTAGGTCTTAACTGATCCTTTTGAGGGTTCCGATAAGCATCGTCAATAGTCATAGTTACCTTACTCATATCGATCTCTGTATTTTCGCGGTTTAACTTATCAAAATATTGTGAGACAAAATTTGGCAAAGGAACGCCTGCTTGTCCTAAATTTTCGATAACTGAAATGCCATAGGTCGCTATATAAAAAACGACAAAACTAGTTGCAATTGATTTAAAACCAAGAACAGACAAGACTGGATAGACTGATAAAACAAGTGACACAACTAGTAAGTGTTTAATCAACCCTTGCAGCCCTTTTGTAGAATTGGCCACTTCACCTAAAAAGCTTTTTGCGTATCCCGTAACGAAATCTGCCACCACAAACCACACAAAAATAATAATGTATAAGTTGTGATTAATTGCTTGATACTGTTCGATTAATTTCTCTAATTCAAATTGTAATTCCATAAATTCTCCTTTTATATAATAGTTTGCTGACAAAAAAAGCAAGTGCCATTAAGACACTTGCAGTTCTATAAAATTATTAAATCTATATCTTTAATAATATTTCATATGTAATATTACTTGTTAATTAATCTGAGGGAAAAAAATTTTTTTATAATAATGATCATAATCAATGGGTTGCTTATAATTATTGATTGCAAAAGAACTATTAGTTGCTGATTCCTCGCCAATTAAATTCAAAGCATATTGGTTAAAGTGCTGAGTATCCTTCATTTGATCTGTTAAAGTGGCTAACGATAAGCTAACTAATGTTATATCTTTTTCCATTTCGCCCAATTCCGTTTGAGCTTTTATTATTTCTTCGTGGCTTTGACTATCTCCATTCCATTGTCCAATTCTAATCATATGAAATTGATCAAATCCCTGCTTTAAGATATTGTTTTTTAATTGCAATACTAGTTCCTTATATGTTTCTTTTGCTGTCTTATTTACACCGTCTGTTTCACCTTGTAACCATAAAAAGATTTTTGAATTTATTTTATAACCATTGTCAGTTAACCATTTTTCAGCTATGGAAAATCTTTGAATTACATCTTCATAATATGGTTGTCCAACTTGCCATTCTGAAATAACAGACCCGCCTTTACTTGCTGATACTCCAACAATTGGTCTCTTATTAATTTTATACCATGTATTAGCAAAAGATGATACTAATGATCCTGTTTTTGTCTGCTCACTTATTCCACCTTCTTTGTTTTCGTTCACGCCAAAAGGCTCAATTATATTGTATAGTTTAGTTGGGTCACTAATTGCTCTAAACTCAAAGCCGTGTCCTTGTTTAATTTCGGGAGCTGCACTTGCTGTCCCCCTGCCTGCCATGTTTGATTGCCCTGCAAAAATAATTAAATCAACAGAGGTTTTTACTGATAAATCAAAAGCTAAATGTTCTGGCATTATGACATTGTTGGCGATTTGATCTGGTTTTTTTATTAACCTATTATCTCCGTTAATAAACATGAATTCATGAATGTTTGAGGTGTAATCACTGATATCTTCTCCATTATCAGCTTTTTTTATTGTCAGCTTCAAATATTCGTCTTGAATAGCTGTGTATTCTTTTAACCACACGTTTGGTGAACTAATATACGTCCCACTCGAGGTATACTTAAAAATACCCAATGACAACCTATTGTCAAGAAAAGAAATTTTTTGACCTTTATCCAAATGCAATATATTTTTTGTTCTTATTCGATTATTAGATAGCGTGTCTGAACCATCAGAAGAAGAAATCGACCCAATTTCGAAGTGCAAATCTCTAGCATAATTATATTCTAAATTTAATTTTTTTACAGTAATTGCTTTGTCTTTTACATTTATTGTATCTACTGCATTGATACCGACAACCGCAACTGAACCACCTGTTATGGCTGTTTTAACTTCTTGCGTTAATTCATCAAGTCCAACTTTACCTTTTGAAACTTTATCTTTAGAAAGGTAGATAATTTTGTTAAGAATTTCTACGATTTCTTGATCTATACTTCCGAACCTTTTAGATAACGTTTCATTTTTTCCTCTAGCAAGCACTATTTCAGCCTCTGACATGCCCTGATAAATCCAAGTATCTATCATTTTTTGGAAACCTTGTGCAATCGCTTCTCTTACGTCGCCGCCATAACCTTTCCTTTTTATAAATTCGATCAATTCTGTTATCTGTTTTTCAGTTGACCAGTCAACCTTGTCCCAATCCCTTTTCGCTTCCAATTCCGCCCATACCCTTGCGCGTTCTTCATCAACAAACGGGAAATTGTTTAAATTATCCATTGTCTGCCTCCTTATTGTTTAATTCTGCCAACTTGTTTTGCAGTTCTACCAGTTCCGATTGCTTAGCATTGATGTTATCTGTAATTGCGTTTATTTCTTCTTGTGTTGCTTCGTCTGCAATTAATTGCTGCTTTTGCCGTTCTAATCTTTCAATCTCGCTTACTATCGCTTGGATTTGTAAATTGATACTGTTGATTAGATTTTGTTTTTTAATTTGTTCTATTTGCATTTGTTGGTATTTCAGCATAGATTCTTTTGATTCCCGATTGATTAACTGGTATTTAGACAAGCTAACATTTGAAGACCCTACCTTAATAGAAACCGCATCAAAATTAACCACATCAAACCCTCTTTCGGTCACTTGTAAGAACTCTGGTGCCGATATCATCGGAATGTCCGTTTCGTATTGATTGCCTATTTTTATAGGGTCAAAGAAAGGGTCAATTAGACTACGATCGACTACATCTAATTCCCAAGAGTTGAAACTTGCAGACTGTTGGTCTAAGTACTGTTGCCCTCTGTTTTTTAATAACCTAGGTTCTGAAATCTCAGTGAAATCTACTTGGCCAATAATCACACCAAATTCTTCGATTAGTTTTTCATCTCGTAAGAACGGCGAACCATTATTCACACTTTTAATGTCTAACCTAGGCCTTGTTACTTGAGAGCCGTATAGCTCGCTCTCTATGTTGTTAGACCTATCTAAGTCAGCCCCTAACGGTTCAATGACTGTTATTAATTGTGATACATCAATTGTTCTTCTAGCCTTTATAATATTCTGGCCATATTCAAATTTGGTATCGGATTTCTCCCCCACCTCTTTTAACCAGTCAATGACAAGCTGTTTCTCCTCATTTCTGCGAACAATAAAATAACCCCCAATGTCTCTTAAGAGCATATCTCTTAAAACATCAAAGGTTTTTCCATACCCTATCCACCGATAAGGCGCATCAGTAACAGACTCCATTGTGACTTCTCCAACTATAAACCGTTTATGAGGTTCAACCTGTGTATTATGATCATTGACTATATACTCTAATAAGTCCCTAGCGCCTTTATTTTGAAACCTAGCATAGCGTTGACTTGAATCTCTAAAATAACCAAGCATTCCCTCGACAACGATGTTTTGAAAATGGTAACCCCCAGCATCAAGTGATATGTCATGATCAATAATGCGCCCTTCGAAAATCGTTTCTTGATTATATATGTTGTATATCTCAATCAAAGATTTAAAAGGTTTAATAGCTCGGTAGTGGTCATTATTGCTAGGTATATCAGCTACAAAAGAATCAGTTCCTTGCAACCTCAGGACACCTTTACCACTAATTAATTTGTTTCCATTGGCTTGTGGTTCATGGAGTATCTTCCCTGCATTATCTAAATGATTATCTTTTAAAATAACACGGTACATTATCCCATCACCTCCGCCCTGTATTGGAACCCAATAACGCCCTTGCCTTTGATTTTTAGATGATTTAGTCCTTGCCTTAAAACGAGACTGGTGTTTTTATTAGCGCCTTTTTCTAAATTGATCACATCCCCGTAATATTCAATCTGCATATAGACTGGATTAGTTGTGATCAAATTACCAGATGCAGACACTAATTGCGGAGCGCTAACTTGTAAAACTTGACCTGCATAAATTTGCGAATCCATACGGATGTTGTTCCACCTAGCTAATTCAGATAAAGAAACATTGAACTTATTAGCTATTCGATGAAGAATATCTCCAGGCTTTACTGTATATAGCTCTCCTTCTTTTAAAACGGTATCTCTGATAGATTCACCTGAATCATCAAGTCCTTCCTCGATTAATTCATCACTATAGACAGTAATCAATGGGATTGTACTAGACCCGCCACGATTATATAAATCCACTTCATAAACACCGTCGATATAGTAAAAACTATAGTTAATAACATCTGTATCAAAGTTGAATATATCCCAAATGTCTGGGAAATAATCAAAAGTTGAGTAAAGATAAGGATAGACTGCAAACTCAATATAAACGAGTGTCCCTCTATTTCTCGGATCGTCTTTAACCTTAACTTTTGTGCATTCTCCAAACCAATAATGGCCATAAAACCAAGTATCATAAATTGGTTGTCTGCCGTATGGTACAAGCTGTTGTTTGATGGTCATCTCTAATGCTTTACGCTTATTTTTATCCATTCGGACAGTTACAAATTCATAACTAATCGGACGATCTTCAAAGAATTTCTCTCCGCCGATCATTCCAAAATCAAGAGAACCGTTTTGTCCTTGAATAGAAACATTTGACCCTTTGGGATCAGGTGATGGATAGTCATGGCTTCTTCTTCTCAACCCCAAAGTCTTTGAATTGAAGTTATTTGTAAAAATATACTCCCTGATTGGAATTTGACTCATTAACCCATCACCCACCTTTCGTTGTATCTACTCTCTTGGCCAATTCCTCTGTCTATGTGCGGTTGAACTGCATTTGCAATCGGTTTGCTATCCAGATTTAGTCTTAACTTAGAAACGGTATCTTCTAAACTTTCTACTGCTTCTACAACCTCCGAATTATTAATCTCATTGGATGCTTGCAGCACTTGAGAAACATTAGTATTAAAGCTACCTGCGTAACTAGGAAGCTTACCGATTTTATTTTTAAACTTATCAATGTTAGGCAAAGAAACATTTGCCATATCTTTTGACAAATTGCTGATCGCATTCTTCCAACTGCCATAACCTAGATAGTAGCCTTCCCCACTGTCGGAACCGATAGCAAACATTTTCCTTGAAGGCGAATGACTATCCAATGCAGCTTTCATTGTCCTTTGAACACCTTGAGCGATACTTCTTGCTGTTGCGTATATTGTGCTTGCTGTCGCTGCTAGTCCATTATTAAAACCAATTCCTGCGTCATACCCAATATTGTATAACGTGCTACTTAACGAACTCATTATTTGTTCAATACTATTTGCCGTACCTTGCGATGTTGACTCTGCTTGTGAATATCCTTCTGACAACGCGCTATTCATGTTAGACATTCCCTGTATACCCGCCTGAACAATGCGATCCATAGAATTGCTAACGGTTGTTTCCATGTTTTGCCATGAGGTGGTTGTAGTCTGCTCCGATTGATTTAATCCTTGTAAGATAGCATCATTTGATTGCTGCTGATTTTGGATAATGTTATCTAATATTCTTTGCGTGGAATCGACAGTAGATGTTTCCATGTTTTGCCATGAAGTTAAAGTCGTTTGCTCGGCTTGTGTAAAGCCTTGTAAAAGATAATCATTCATAGCTTGCATTGCTGATTGCATAGGCGCTTCAAATACCGTATTAATATCTGACATTCCATTGGTAAAAGCTAAGTTCATCATGTTTGAAAACGTTGATCCTATTCCTTCTTGATAGCTAACGATGGTTGTTTTCACTGATTCCATTGCTGTACGTATCATAGGTACGATACTAGATTCAACATTTAAACTATCTGCATTTATACCACTAAAAAGTTGATTAAAGGCTTCAGAAATCCCCGGGCTTGATTCACTAATTTGTGCCTTAACCGACTCAATTAATGAGTCAATCGCTGGTTTGATTTGTTCCTCAATGTTCGCCACGCTAATTGAATCAGCATTTAAAGCCAACTCTCCTAGGTTGAAAGACCCATCAAGTGTTTGAATTTCCCCTCCAGCTGCATTAGCCCCACCACCAAACCAGTTGGTAGGATTTAAGAACGACCAATCAAGGCCACCTATCCATTCTTTAGCGCTTTGAATCATGCCATCAAATTTTTCTTTTAAGTTTGATAAAACTCCGCTAAAATCAATATCAATTTCAGGAAATGACCATTCAGGCCATGAGAACTCTGGCCAAGAAAAGTTTGGCCAAGAAAAACTATTGAAATCTTCACTGACTGATGTTTTAGTTTCTTCTAACTCTTTTGCTTCTACTTTTGTTTCTGGCCAAGTCCAATCTGGCCATGAAAAGCTAGGCCATGAAAATTCTGGCCATGAAAAATTTGAGAACCATCCCTTAACAGTTTCTACAATTTTTTCAAAAGGATTTTCCCAATCAATATTTGGCCATTCAAACTCTGGGAAGCTAAATTCTGGCATGGATAAACTATTCCACCAGTCAGCAATTCCTTGCTTAAAGTTCTCCCAAGCATTTTTAAGACCTTCCATAATCTTATTACCAAGTTCTGCAAAAGATTCACCCGGTCTATTCCAGTCCATCGACCAATTACTTACAAAGCCGTCATTCCATTCGAATTTACCGAGAACGTCATTCCAATCGAAGTCGACACCATCAACAGCATCTTTCCATTTTTGATTAATATCATTAATTAACCCAGTAAAACTTCCGTTCCAAGTGATGTCTTCTAAGCTAGCAAAGAACTTCTCAAAAACGCCCCATTCTTCTGCGGAACCTTGGGCTTCCATAATGCCGTCCCACATGCCGATAGCAAGCTCATCGATAGCTTTTAAAAATTCTGTCTCAAACTTAGTGTATGATGCCCAGAATCCACTCATGTCATAATCATTAAACCAGTCTCCGCTTAAAAGTGTACTAAATAACTCTCCTAATTTATTTCCAAGTGCGCCCCAATTTATTGAGTCAATTGAATTAGCCATGGTATCATACATTTTTGCACTAAAATCGAACCCATTCTGAATAGTATCGACTGCATCTTGCATGAGGCCATTAACCGCTTTTTTGATGTCTACCTTTTGTAAATCTCTGATGGCTGAATTAGCCGATTTTACAAGATCATCAAATACTAATCTTTTGTTACTATAGCGATTGTTCCAAATCTCGTTGAAGCCATCTAAATTAAATTTATCAATCGCATCTGCTAATCCAGAGATAGCTTTTATTCCAGTGTCTGTCAGTTTCTCAAACATTGGTAATAATTTGTTAGCGATTGTCTCTTGCAAACCGTCCATTGCTTGGTCAATTGTTTTGTATTCTGTTGCTAATTTTGTAAAGTCTGCATTAGTACCGACTTTAGCCACTGCATCCGCAAAATCTTTAGAAGCAATCTCGCCATCTTGGATAGCTACAACTAATTCATCAAGCGTCATTCCCATTTCTTTAGCAACTGCACTCATTCCAGCAGGAGCTTGTTCCATCATCAACTTAAAGTCTTGCCAAGCTAATTCAGGCTTAGATAAAGCCTGTGTCATTTGTTGTGACAAGGTCTTCATTGCTTGCTTAGGGTCTTCTGCTGATGCAGCTAACCCACCCATACCCTTGACAAGTTGCTCAACCGATTCATAACCAATTGCAGCCATTTGTGAGTATGTTTGGGCCATATCCGAAGCAGAATAGACTGTCTCGGTAGCATAGGTCTGCAAAGACTTCTTAACGGCATCTATCTCTTTTTTAGATTTACCAAGCATGGATATATTGCCCTCAAAAGTTCGCCAAGCTTTCAAAGAGTCATTTAATTCTCCAACCATGTCGCCTATCGCATTTTTAATGGCATCAAAGGCAGCGCTTGCCAATTTAACAATTCCGAACGCTTTTGCTAGGCTCAACGCTTTGCTATCGGCATCTTTTAAATTATCCCCAACATACTTAGCGTTATCTCCAGTTTTTCTTAAACTACTGCCGTCAATATTATCTAATGAACTTTTAGTACCTTTCGCGCTACTTGTGATGTCATCTAGACTTCTTGAGAGTTTCTTGACCTTGGAATCTTCAACATCAACCTTTATTTCTATTCTTCCATCTGACATTTATTAACCTCCTTTCAATTTGTTTTTAGCTTTTAATTCTCGCATGATGTCTTTGCGGTCTCGATTGTCATTTTCTTCTGACCAACTACGAATCTCTACTAAGCGGCCTACTGCACAATCAGACGGTAAATTGTCTAACAAGGCCTTGAACTTGGCATAGTGCAACTTGTTCTGTTGCTCAATCAAATCAATGTTGTACACTTGCATGAAACTGGCATAAATAGCATCCGAGTCTTGGTTATAATCGATTAACTTTTCATCGCTGCCACTTGTTTTTAACATTTCTTTTGGCATTGGCTCGCCTGTGATGTCATAGACTTGACCTTCGAAATTTTGCCCACCGTATAGCTCAAAGACTTTTTCGATCGCTTCAGCAATTAAAGCGGGATCTAAAGAATTGAACCCTAGCCTTTCCCATTCTTTGCCTATACGTTCAGCGGATGAATCGTCAGGGTACTTTTCTCTTAAATTGGGCTCTCCAAACATAAATACAGAAGCTATCACTAGCTTGTCCGCTTCATCAAACTGATCACTTTGTAAAACATCAATGACCTTTAAAAGCACGTTAAAATAGCTATTGATGCCGTATTCTTTGCCGTTTATTTCTATGTAATCTCTTAGAGGCAAATAGAATTGAAGCATGTTGTCAGCCCCTAATTAATTAGATTATCAATCTCATTGTTTTGCATATTAAATTTTCGTTCGTTGATTTCGCTAAGAATTCCTTCTGCAATCGCTTTGAAGTAAATTGTTATTGCGATAATGTTAGGATTAATTGCGTAAATCTTCTCAAACGAACCATCTCCAAGCGTTATATCTACATACTTCTTAATTGTTGCTTTCATGTCCTCTAGAGTTGAGACTTCTTCTTTGCCCATATTTTCTTTAAAGTTGATAATGCGCGTTAGATTTTCATCATTCACTTCGAATTCCAACTTCAACAACTCTTTTCCATCCGCATCAACAAATGGAATATCAATAACATCACGTGTGATTTTAATTACTTTCATGTTCTAATCTCCTTTTTGATAAAAAAATAAAGGGAGCAAATGCCCCCTTTAGATAGCGTGTGACCTAATTAAACGCTCGCTGGATCAGCTGGATGTTCAAAAGTGTATTCTTTGCCCTCTGCATCCGTGACAGTTGGTGCTTCTTTACGCGTTAGGGTTGTCGCAAACTGTCCAAACTCTCCTGCATTTCCACCGCCTGTAATAATATTTGAAGCAGTTGCTAGTCCGACTTCCGTTGTACCATTTGCGTTTTCTACCTTCCAAATAACCTCACGATTCCCCGGATCGCGTCTGATGTGATTTAAATATCGCATAGCTTCTTCGTCTTCACCATAAGTTCCGACAAACTCTGTTCGTTCAGTATAACCAGTGATTTCCTCTGAAACCGTACCATCACCGTCATACCATGCGACACCATCTTCTGTGATGTCTTCGGAACCGTCATTTGCTTCCGTTACATACTTACCTAAGCGCATAAAATGGTCTGGGTAAGCTGGGTCTGCAATATAATGTTTTTTGAGTTTCGCGTTCTTTATACGTTGATCACGTTTTTGTTGTTGTGTAATAGTTTCTGACATTTTACTAACTCCTTTTAATTAAATTTTTCGATACTTGTCTTGAATATCGCTGTGTAAATAGTTGACTTACCGTCTCTTTGAACATAGTTAGGTAATGTAGTTGTTTCTACTCCATTACGCTCTAATTCGTCTTTGATAGTATCTAATGCTTGAATTATTTCCTTTTGATTAGGTGATTTAGCTAGTATTTGAAAGGCGAAAGACTCCACCCGATTACTATCCAGGAATCTATCAATCGAACCGCTAGGCGCAACTATCAGCGAGATAGACCTATCTTCTTGAGAGAGATTGCCAACAATACACTTAGCAAATAGATTCAAGCTATTGATCAGCGTAATTAATTCTTCAATTTTCTCTTGCATGCTATGTGTACTCCTTCGCTATAATATCTTGCCACTCCTTCAGATGATTAGATTTGGCTCTTTCAAACCAAAGGCCCCCTGCTTTCGGATTGGCATCTTTGGAAAAGTTAAACTGCGGATTGTAATACAATCTACGAGCATAAGGCGTTTGCCATACTGCTATACCGTTTTTGTAGTCACTGTTTGATAAAGCACTGCCCTTTAATACACCCTCAAGCATAGGAACATATTCGTTACTATCCTTAACAATCTGCTCGGTGAGAATCATCTTAGCTTTGTCTTGGCCATTCCTTAATTTTCGGTCAATGCCTTCTCGCTCAAACTTAATATGCGCATCAAACAATTAAATCAGCCCCACTTCGGTGTGGTGTAATCGTTGATTGTCATAAAATGGTTGAATGGAAACAATCTTCATTTCTTGGCCATTAAATATGACTTTACTTTCAAGTTCGAAATCACAAGGTGTTGAGAATGTCGCATCATGAAAAAGAATAGCGTTACTAGTCACTTGACGATTGTCTTTCGTTGTCACTAGATTTCTTCTTGGTTCCACCCGCACTTTTTCAATGGTCTTTTTCTCTTCATAGGTATTTCCCCATGTGTCAGGTTCCGAGTAAGTTTCAACCTCAACGGTATGAATCAATAAATCCAATCGAATAGGCTTTACCATAACACCCTCACTCCTTGATACCAAAGGCCTGCTTGAACCAAGTAATCTAAAGTTGCTAAAGCGTAACGATTAGTAATATCCCCTTGCTTAGGTTCATTGACTCGCCTTGATTTAGACTCTGAATAAGAACCAATAGAAAAGCTATCTGCTTGTGACTCTACAAGAGTAGAAGCGAGCTCGCCATTAGTGGCCAAGAACTCTACTTGTGCACAAATCGCATCATCGTATAGCTTTTGTTGCCACTCGCTTAATTCCTCATAATTAATAAAGCCAACAAGGGAATTAATATCCCTGCTGGCTCGTTTAATTAATCTATTTAGCTTGGTTGGTTCTATCTCCACCCCCGCATAGTCATCTGTATAATATTCTGCATTTACCACGGTTATTCACCGCCTTTAGATGGTCCTTTATCTTCAATACGTTCTAAGTAACCTTTTCCGTATTTCTTCTCGGACTCTTCGACACGTTTAACAGTTAGTTCAACTTCTTCCCCAACTTCTAAACGCTTATTTGTTTCCAAGTCCTTAATTGGTTTCAATACTTTATATTTGGCCATTTTTTAACCTCCTATACTCCCGCTTCTGTTAAAGTCGCTTTTAAGATTCCTTTGTTATTCTTCTCTGGAATATGTTTAGCATATTTAGCAGCCCCTTGTAAGGCTACGCCTGCGAAGTCTTCAGACTCATAAGTACGCGCCACATGAACCCCTACACCGACTACTCCCACATTGTCTACTGCGAACATAACATTTTCACCCGATTGGAAGTAAGAGTCTGCTAATTCTTCAATAACAAACCCTTTAAATTTAGTGATTGTGTTGTTATCAATGTCAGCACTTGAATGTTTAGCAGTTGTCGTTAATTTAGATTCCATAATTAAGTTAAATACTGCTGGAGAAACGTAAGCACGCTTTACAAGAGCAGTATCCACCTTATTATTAACAAACTTTGCGTGAGCTTCTGAAAAGACTTTAGCGACTCCGCCCTCTGTCAATTCACCTGTTAAGGTTTCAGATGCTGCATCAGATAGTGCTTTTGATAAAAATGCGTTAATGTGTTCCGTCCATGCTTCGGCATGCTTAGCTAAACGCTCTGCAATGACTCTCTGTGGATTTTCATTCACAGTCATGTTATCAATGCCTTCATGAATCGCTAAAGGCGCTTCATATTCAATCTGGCTATTTACTGCTTTAATCTCTTTACGAGGACCAAAGCGAGTTGTATTTCCTGTTCCTGTTAAGAAACCTACGTTTGCATCGGTTGAATAATCTTGAATTGTTACATCGGCATCAATTGTCTTTAATTCCATAAACTTATCTGTTTCAGAGACTCCGTCTTTTACTTGTAGAGCCCCACCAAAAGTGGATAAGAATAGTGATTTAACTGCATAAATATCCGGTAAAATCTTTACAAAGTTTTGAGTGTATAAAGTAATCATATTTTGTTAACTCCTTATTTTTTATATTTTTTCATTACGCTTTCCCAAACATCTCCGTCATCGGAAGAAGTTGGATTTTTTCCGACTACAAATTTAGGCTTAGTGTTTGAATCATCCTCTTTTGCTTCTTTGAAGTGAGGATACTTCTCGACCACTTGCTTAATTGCATCATCGATTGTTATATCATCTGTGACTTTAGCTTTTGCAAGTTGAATGACATCTTCTAAAGAATCATCTTTAACTCCTAACTTATAGGCGCTGATTTGAGCTTTTAACGTTGAGTTTTCTTCAGCTATTTGCTCCTTATCAGTAATCGCTGCTTGCAGCTTTTCTGACTGTTTTTCAGCTTCTGTCTTTTGCGAGTTTTTCCATTCTCTGAACTTTTGAAGACCGTCTTTTGCATTTTCAAAATCTTCAATTCCCAATTCTTTTAGCAAGTTTTCAGTTGCTTTTTTAGTCTCTCGAGCGACTACATTATTAACATCTTCTTGCGAAAAAGAATTTTTGCTTTCCTCTGATTTTTCTGGTTCAGTAACCTTTGTTTCCTCCGTTGTTTCGTCAACGGTAACTTGATTTTCAAATTCCATTAATATTTCCCCCTGTAATAGGTATTTTTCCCTTCTGTTTCTTTTAGGGCTAACAGATAAAAGCCCATAAAAAATAGCCCTACTGATAGGACTTTTTTATAAAATACTTATTAGTCTTGTGATATCCTTAGGCTTGTGCCCATCGTATTCTGGTGCATATTCTAATTCCTTTACATCAAACATATCCCAATCGTCTAAATGATAGTGATAGGTATATTGACCCTCTGGTGTATTAATCCCAACATTAAAACTATCTTCAAACATTGTTCCGTCACTATGTTTTTTAGCTTTCCATGCAATCTCTTTGTTTTGATTGCAGATAATAGCAAACAACATCATGCGATGATAGTAAAGCTCTCCAAAGGTATGCCATTTATCTGATATACCTTTAGTGCTTAGTCCTTGTTCTTTCCCTAGCAAAATCAAATCGTTTATTGACTTAGTAAAATCTTTTTGTTCCATACTTCCTCCTAATTAACGTTTAGTCACGAGATACAGCATCTTTCAGCACAAGATCACCTCCTGCTAATCACCAAGCCATTCTTCGGTTTTTTCATCAGTTTGATTATTCGGCTCATTAAAAATAACGTTGATTGTCATTCCTGCGTAACCGTTCGGGCTCTGCCCTTGATCAAAAGTTACTCTTACTACATCAGATGGATCCACAGATTCTAATGCTTTCTTAGCTACCAGCAACATTGTTTCATGGTTCATTAATTCTCCACCCTTTCTCTGTCATATCTTCTAGTACGTTCAGTATCTTTAATAAATTGCCTCATTCTTGCTTGTCTACGCTTGATTAATTCTTTAGCATTGATAATCTCTTGCTTCTCTGCCTTAACGCTTTCTAGGACGATTTTACGCTTCTTAGCGTTTCTTATTTGTCTTTCTAAGTAGCGTTGTCTTTGGGCTTGTTCATAGTTCTTTTGAGCTTCTTTCAGACTAACAACCTTAGAATTATTAAGAGATACTCCTTCAATATAGGCATATAGCATATGTCTGCAATTTATTCCTGTTACTAATCCAGTGATTGAATCACCATAACCTGTAACTTCTAAAGGCGGATATTTCTTAGACTTACCGCTTCTTGAATAAATTTTCCCTTGAAAAGGCGCATGATCTGGTCGACTATCTGAATGATCAGAAACTTGCACCAAATCAATATCATATTCATTAAATCGGTCATTAGATATTTGATTGACAACATTCTTAACTGTCGTTCTTACCGTCATATTCACATAAGCTTCATTACTCCACTGTCTGCCTGCTTTATCGGTAAACGTTGGAATGCCCTTATCTGCCCACTCTTTAATCGTCTTTACTAATGCTTCATTTAAAGATTTCCTTCCGACAGAAACCTCAACAACTGATTGAGTGATAATATCACGATAAACTTGTTCTGCGCCCTCTAATAGAGAACTATTAAGCATATTAGTGATATCTATCGCTTGCCTTTCTAAAGCTCTAATTGAGTTAAAAAGACGGTCATTAGTAGCTATCGCATCAATTTTTCCCGCATCAATTGCTGGTTTCACTTGATTGTCAATCCGCGTAGCTTCTTTGATAGCTGACTCATTGATTAGTTGAGCGACTGCTTGAACCGTCATATTGGCATGATTAGCAATGATTTCAAAATGCTTTTGTCTTAACCTACCAATCATTGATAACTGGTTCATTTGCCATCTTAAATGGCCTTGGTCATCATACAATCCGATAGCTAGTGTCTCGCCAATGGTTTTTAAGATTTCCATTTCGATTTCTTGGTAGATTCTTTCGATAAACAAACTAGATTGCATTTAATCACTCCATATTCAACGGCGATAAGTTAAGCATATCTACTTGTTCTGATCGAATCATCGGACGAGATTTTTCTTGGTTAATTATTTTTAACCACTCATTGGCAGTGTCCTCGTTCACATTGAAAATACGTTGGATCGCTTCTGCTTTAGGCATCAATCCATCGATTGTAGCGGATGAATAATAGCGATAGTTCTGATTTCTGTCTTGAGCGATAGAATCATCAAAATCAACAGATACATCAACTTCTAAATCGCCATCATAGATATCACATAGATATGCCACCTCTAAAATAGTGGTCACTAGCTCATTGATACCTTCTTCAACTAAAGTTCCATGACTGTTCTTAGTCTGATAAGTCAAAGAATTCTCGCTTACTACTTCTGTAGCTGTCTTTACTGATTTACCATCAAAAGTAAAAGTACCTGGAGATAAACCAGCCTGCATACTCAACAACTCTAAATTCGCATTGATTGAATCAATAATGTCTTGCGACCGTAAACTAACCGATAAATCTTTAATACCTTCATCAGCTTTACCAATCGGAGTAAATACTGTTTCTTCTGTATCAAAGACTTTTTCAAAGCCAACTGTTTGACCTCTATTATCATATTTAGCAATACCCTTAAGCATTGTTGGGTCAACAGTAATCCGTCTCTTACCTAACTTAAATTCGTTCATGAAGAAGTCATATAGGTAATCAATAAAATAAAGCGTGTCATAGGAATTCTCATACAACGAGATACCTAGAGGGCTTGTTAAATCTTTGTTGTTAGCAATATTAGGCTTGATATAAATAAACAAAGGCCTTGATAGGCCTTGAATAACGGTTCTTTCGTCCAATCCCTCGTACAAAGTATTTAAAGGAATTTTAACCCCTAATTTCTTACTGTCTTTTGACTCGTAAAGTTCATTTCTAACAACATAGTTATTACCTTCCCATTCATTCCACTCTAAAAGTGTATAATACTTGCCGTCTTTAGTTTCTTCATTGATAAATACGGCTTCATCAATTACATCAGAGTCATTCGAAAGAGGGAAGAAAGTATCTGCGCTGGCCCAAGCAAGCTTAACTTTGCCATTATGTTCATAAACTTTAATAGCCATACCACCTAAAGCCATACAGTACTCATAATAACGTTGGAAGTTTTTATGGAAGCCATTAGCTTTTAGGGTTTGTTTTATAAACTCATGTGCTTTATCTTCTTCGTTCTCTGGTGGTTTGCCTCTTGAAGTCACATCAATAATCACCTTCTCATTGAAGATAAGACTTGCCATTCTTTGAGCCATGACTTTAGCAACATTAAGTGTCACCATATTCCTGGTCTTAATATCACCATTAGAATTACGATATTTTAACTTGTGCCAATCTTCAAAGAACCCACTGTAAATTGATTTGTTTTGTTTAATCCTTGAATATGCCTTCTCATCAATCACTAGGTCTTTATGATCTTCAACACTTTTTATTTCACTTACTAATCCGATTGTGACCCCCACCTTTCTAATTAAACTTTTTAATTTTTCAAACATTAACTAACCCCCTTACCTGCTGTCAATCCTAAATCGTCTAAGTTGTCACATACAAAATACTGGAAGTTATCACATGTATGATCTGCTACTTTAATAACTGCTGGGTTACTTGGATTGTTTTTAATAGACCTTTCTTCCCATCTGTATTGTTGGTGTTCTTTAATAAATATTTCGTTACTTGGTTTATCCAAAATAAAAAACCGACCCTGTGC
Source organism: Facklamia sp. P13064 (assembly GCF_050409425.1). Lineage (NCBI taxonomy): Bacteria > Bacillati > Bacillota > Bacilli > Lactobacillales > Aerococcaceae > Facklamia > Facklamia sp. P13064. Next base: position 255,930 of record NZ_JBNUPM010000001.1, read on the forward strand.
GAGCAATTCTTGCACATAGTCGATCATGTCTATTTTTTTCTTCTTAGCTACTGGATGTAAATAAGCACCATATAAGTCTACATATTGGTTACGAATGGCTCCTTCAGCCGAATCAATGGTTGAGTTCCTAATCGGCAATTTCCATTCCTTAATCATTCGTTGCTCAAATTCAAAGATGGTCTCGCAATGTTGAACTGGTGTTCTTTTTACCACCTTACCTTCTGGAGAGTAGTAAATAGTATCAAGCAGATAAACATTTCCTTTAGCACTCAAACCATAACAAGAGGTTGTTGTCGCTGAAACTTGATGCCCTGTATCCGTCGAAAGATATAAGGCGATTAATGTATCATTTTCTGGAAACTCGTCTATAACCTTAAATAAATCCATATTATAGACGTTGTCACCCAGTCCGACTGGCTCGCCTAAGTAGATATAACGATAGTAATCAAAGTCATTTTCCTTAATTCGATTAATTTCTTCTAGCATCTGCTCATTGATAAAGCCCAATTCATCATCAAGGTAACTACTTGAGTGAACGAGGTATAGGTTATTGCCTTTTAAGTTGCTAGACCACTCATTAATCCATGAATAGGGATTACGAGGCGGATTATAAGACCAGTAAATATTCACTTGCTTAGCATCCTTATGTCCTTGTCGGATAAAAGTTGCATTGGTCTGGTCAAACTCTTCAAAGCTATCAAACTCCGCTGCTTCTTCATACCAAACACTAATTAAATTACCAATATCATTTGATTTCAACTTTGAAAAGTCATCTTGGCCATAGAAAAAGATAGTAGATCCAGTGGCTTTATGCTTAATTCTCAAAGGCGATACGTTCATATCGAATTGGTTAAGCATACCAAACTTACTAATCGCCCATTGCAGCTTTAGATAAACACTGTCTCTTAGGGTATTAGCCACCTTACGAATAACAACTACATTAGCCTTTTTACCTTTAGTCAAATAGTTCATGATCCAATCATCAATAATGTTTAGAGCGATAACTGAAGATTTAAAACTACTACGTCCACCTTTTAAAACCCGATAAGGCTTTTTACAATTCCATAAACAATAAAAGTTAGGATTTACTTCTTTTGTTAAATCAACATCAATCTTCATCGTTAGGAATCCCCTTATAGTTGATAACAAAGGTTGCCCCTTCGTTGGCGTCTAGCGGGTAGCGTTTCATGATTTCGGTGCCTGCTTTGATAACTTCTGCTATGCTAGGTTTTTTATTAATTGTTAGGAACTCTCCGGTAATCGGACTAACTTCTATCTTTTCCTCCGTCAACTCTTGTCTTAGAATGGAAGTGAGCTTTTGCATGACTTCATCAGCGGTTGCAATCTTATCTTTTTCAATCTCTTTCAAGCGCTGGTCTATGTAAGTTTTAATTGTAGTATTTTGTAGTAATTTAGAAGCGTTAGTATTTACATATTTTTTACTATAACCAGCTTTAATAGCAGCTTGTGTCGCATTCCCACTCACTATATATTCATCAGCAAACTTCTTCTGTTTAACTGTCATTTTAGCCACTCAATAGACCACCACCTTTCAATGCATAATAAAAAGACACCGAATGGGTGTCTTTAAGTTATAACCTATTTAATATTCTGAATTACTCTGCTTAAAAACAAGCCTAAAATACCTACCAGAACAATATCCATCGATTTATCCATAAATATCTCTCCTAATTTATACCAATAATTAGTATTCTCAAGAGAGTACACAAGGAAGGAACCACAAAAAAAGATAATAAAAGAAACAGTTAGTAAAAGACAAAAAAAGACAAAATTTATAAATTCGTCTGAACTTTTAAAAAGATATTTTTTTATAAACCTAATAGTTCTATCCTTCTCATTTATTTCACCTTTTTTATAAAGACTGACTTTAAATCCTAACCATATAAAAATCATAACAATCAATAAAATAAAATACAGTAGCATATATCCTCCAATAAAAACAGTTGCCATTTTTCCCTCCTTTAAATTAAGATAATAAAATTATACCAAAAACCACCCTCGTCGCATAGGGTGGTAAGAAAGGAGGTGATTTTGGTTGTACGAGTCTGCGGACCAATCACAATCCGCAATGCAACTGGTAAGGATTTGCACCTTACATAACACATTACTGTTCAAGGGTTGCCCACGTAATATGTCTTATCCCTTTTAAGCGTCTACCTATTCCGCCACAGTTGCTAAAAGTTTTTTTGTCTATATTTTTAGAACACAATACATAGACGCGGTCTGTTTGTTAACTTCCCACAATACAAATTTAACACATATACTACCCTTCAAAATCCACAAAAAGTCCACAATCTATTTATCTAGTCCTAAATCATCAGCGATATTCTCGAAGAATCGATTTCTTAAATTAAAAGCCTGACTCCTGCTACAATAGATAATCTTATTTTCTACCAATCCATTCATTGTGTACCTTGGATATTTTTTGAGATACAATTCATTAATAATTGTTTTAGTATCTTCATCGCATTCGTCCAAATTGTCCGATATAACACGTTGATTACGCCTTAATGCAGTGATTCTTTTATCTTCTTCGATGGTTATCAACATATTAGTCATCTTATCGTTACGTCCATTGCCTTGAATACCAGCATTAATATCGGTTGGTTTAAACGGATAACGCAATTCTTCTTCTCGTTCTTCGATGTATTTATCAAGTTTCGGATAATCTCTCAATATATCCTGAATATAATTAAATGTACTGCGCTTCAATCAATCACCTCCAAATATACCTCTCAAAGCTTTCAGCGTTAGATACTTTATCTTTTTTGATAGTCGCAAAAACGTATTATACTTTGCTCTCGCTACTGCTCTGTGCCTATCATTCGCCATTTTAAAACACCTCGAATAGATCCATGCTTGGCGTTACTTCTTCAATGGCAACTACTGAATGATATTTTGCTTTTGCTTCAGTTTCTGCTTCTTGAATCGTTTTAGCATCAAAGTAAACATATCTTTGATTTCCGTGAACATCTTTTACTAAAATCTTAAATTGCTTCATGCTTTCCTCCTATACTGGTCAGGGTGTCTTAAGATATAAGTGTTCCCACTCGCTTCAATAACAGTAGCTTTACCCTTTTTCATCTTTTTAATCGTTACAATGGGTCGGTAGCGATCTCCTACTTTTCGTTCTTTCAATCGAACTCGTCCTTTCTGTATATTGATGACATGATAAGTACGGTTAATAATAATGCTACGATTAGTGGCATTTAATCAGCCTCCAGTAAATCAATAATTTCAGTCGGTTCTTGATTTTCCCATTTGATAAAGGAGAATAAATTTTTATTTAATTTTATATAGTCATCGATATTATTATTTACTTTCCAGCCGTAAGAGTCTTTAGTCGGCTTGTCTTTGTAAGCGTATAGATTATTATCCCTATCTCTAGCAATGTAATTAATACCTTCAACATTTTCTAAAATAGCTCTTTCGATATCCGACAACCTATCTTCTCGTTCTTCAATCGGCGTTGACGCGTATTCAACGCATAATTTAAAAAGTTTTTCTTTATCTGTTTCGCTCGTTTCATAAAAATCTCCATATCTTGTGTCAACAGCATAGGTTTCATCAGTTCTTACACTACAATAATATGTACGACCTATTTTAATGTATATACATTTATCCGCTAGCTCTACGTCCCAATCTTCATTACTCTCTTTAACTTTTTTAATAAATTCTTTTGTTAACATTTAATCAGCCTCCTTCTTTTCCAGTTCAAGTAACCTATCTCTTAGCATTAATAAAAAATCTTCAACATCTGGGTCTAAGGCATCATCGACAAACTGTTCAATTTCTTTTATTAATTCTTTCATTTACTTGTCCTCCAATAACTCTTTTATTTTTTTAACGTGACTGGTCCTAAAATATGTATTACTCTTTATAGGCCTAAAACAACAATAATATTTTGGATATTCACTCTTTTTTAATACACCACGAATGACATCGCCATCAAAAAATGATAATTCGACATTCTTACCTAAATAGGTTTCAAGTTTTTCTCTTTTCATTTTTAGTCCTCCAATAGTTCTGGGTTTTTATAGATATTTCCGATGACTTGAATTTCGGTTTGAGAATTATTAGAATTCGTTTCGCTAACGAAATACTGCAAGGGATCTCCGTTAATGTGATATAAGCCCTCTAAAACATCGTATAAAACCACACCCTGTGTTGAGTCGGTTTTGATTATGTCGCCGACAAAGATGTCGGTACCATTTTTGTCCTTAAGAAATGTTGATTGCATAAGAACAACTTCATCAGGTCTGCATTTAACAGCATGAACTGTTCTTAATCTCCCATTAAACTCGTCATTAGCGACACTAGATACGTATACTTCGTTTTCCATCTCATTAAATCCATAACAACCTCGCATTTTGTTTGTCGCTTTATCCCACGCTCTAAATTTTGGTAGCATTTATTTATCCTCCTCTTTTATTGTTTAAAATAAACTACTTTGCAAAGGCACATTAGATAACATCTCTTCTTTTGCCTTTTTATAAAAATCTTTTTTTATTTCAAAACCGTAAGAATGTCGACCTAACTCCAAACTGGCTCTCAACGTTGACCCGCTCCCTGCGCAAGGATCAATAACGATATCCCCTTCATCTGTAAAAATTTCAATTAGACGTTTCAATAATTGAACGGGCTTTTGCGTTGGATGAACTTTAGGAATTGTTTTTCGACTGTCACTTTCCCAATTGAACCAGTTTTTTATCATTTTCCCGTTATTTCTAAATTTAGGTAGTTTATCTCGGTATAATACAACGGCATATTCAGTCGCTCCTACAATTTTCATGTTAGATTTCAAAACTTGCGAAGAACTTTTTTTACAAAAAATAATCGGATAATTGTTTTTAAAGCCGTATTTCTTACCATAATCTATTACCATTTGCATTTGTTGAAAGGCACAAAAAACGATCATTGCTGGCGCTTGATTTCTCTCTTTTGGCTCTTTCTTTAATAACTTTGAACAAAAGTGCATATATTCAGATATTCTGAAATCACTGTCTGTATCAAAAAATTGTTTTCCAGCTTTTTCTGACTCACCTTTCTTATTATCTCCGTCCACATACCATTCCAAACTACTTGCATACGCATTATTTCCTAAGTTGTAAGGAATGTCTGCAATAACAAGCTGGGCTTTTGGAATTCCATATCTTTTATAATTTTGAAAATGATCGTTGTAAAGCTCGCACTTAACTTTATTCACTCGCCTTCTCCTTTCCTCTTTCAAACAAGTTCTCTATCTTTCCTTGGCTATGGAAATTCTAAAATGGTAAATCATCTTCATTGATTTCTGACTTTCCCATGCCTATATTACTGAAATCTTGCGCCTGTGAGCCGTTTTGTTGTGTAAACGGTTGATTATATTGGTTGCTAGGAGAAAAGGCCTCCTGTGGCACGTTTTGCCGATTTGAAGGATATGTCTGTTGGCTGTTGTTGTCTATCGGTCTTTGCTCTGTCACTTCTTTAGGTTCCAACAAATGGAAGTTCCTAACGTTAACTTCTGTGATATAAACTTTGTTTCCTTGATCATCGTCATAATTTCTAGTTTGAATGGATCCTTCAACACCGATTAGTGACCCTTTACGTGTAAAATTAGCTAAGTTCTCTGCAGCTTTACGCCAAATCACACATCTTATAAAATCTGCTTCCCTTTCTCCTTCTGCATTTGTGAAGCTCCTATTTACTGCTAAAGTGAAATTGCCAACTGGTGTGCCAGATGAAGTATATCTAAGGTCTACTTCTTTAGTTAGACGACCTATTAAATTTACATGGTTGATAATAATCCCTCCTAAAAATATTCATGCGTAAATTTACCCGTCTTGTAATCATATTTAGCTATTGTTAAAGGTATCTGATACTTATTCATTAATAACTGCATACATTTAAAATCCTCCCATCAAGATTTCAAAGTTTCTTTCAGTCTTTTCTTCATTTCTTCTTGCTTTTCTTTACTAACAACTTCTGATTTCACTTCTTGCTTATTCGTCATAAAGCTTGGCACTGGTTCAGTTTTTATGTGCTGATTACGGGTCTTATTCGGACTATTCATCTGTAAGACAAGCTTGTCATAATGTTTCCGTACTTTAGCTGGACTTAGAATAGTATTTTGCCAAAAGTCGTTATTCTGACACCAAATAACAACATTCTTCACTTGACTTAAATCTCTATTATCTAATTCGACTAATTTTCTGAAATCATCTGCCCAGTTTTGTAAATTAGGTTCTTTATGTTCAGGATTCCTTTTTTTGATAAGAGATAATAAAAATTTGGAAAGTAAGAAATAGTTAGAGTCCTCAGCATATCGAGACTTCGATTGCTGAGACTTATTACTCTTTTTCTTTATATCTATATCTATCTCTTTCTCTATCTCTTTCTCTGTGTCACTTTTCTGAACAACAATGTCACTTTTCTGAACGTTGTTGTCACAATGTGACGGTTCGGGAAGCTCAGTCAGATTTTCTTTTGCTCTGAGTTTTCTCATTCGCTTAGCAGAATCAGTCTCGCTTCCAATCATTTCATTTATTTGTTTAAGATAGAGTTCTCCCGTCTCTAACATTTCCACAAGACCAATTTGTTCAAATGTTTTCATTGCGACTGCTACTGTATCTAATGACGTGCCAGTTAGTTTTGCTAGTGCTTTTACATCGTATGGAATTAATTTCTCTCCTACATAGCGAACCAACTTACCATTATCTTTTAAAGACTCTAAGCATAGTTTTAAATAAAAAATCACATAATCTTTTCCGTTTTCTTGATCTTCTATCCATTGAATTGTATCTTCCTTAAAGAAGTTTTCATTTAGTTTAAGCCAGTAATACCGTTTGTTTTCACTCATTACATCACCCCTAATTCTTTTAGATCTTCCCTGGATAATTTAATTGGAACCACATTCCATTCTGCGCAAAACCAATCTAACCCTTTGTTATGTATTAGTTGATGGTGTTCCCTGCAGAGAGGTAAAAATGTTGACTCCAAATGATTATGTTTACTTCGGTTATTGCCCATACCAATTAGATTTGTTGCATGATGTATTTCTGCGTATTTATGACAAGCAACACACATTCTTTTCATAGTCATCTTGTAAACATACTTAGTAATATCGCTCGGTACGTACCCAACTGGATGCTGAAATGGTATTTGTTTATCAATGCAGTAATGAATTATCATATCTAACCATTCTGCTACTTCTTCTTTTTTCATTTTATTTCTAGCAATCGAAGGCTCTTTATCTGTGTCTTTTTCAATCATATACAAAGCTTTCATGTTAAGATTGATTCGACCCTTACGTTCTCCTGTATAATCATGTATGTCTCCGATTAATGCCCAATAGTGCTTCCGTTGCTGGTCTGTGCTACTCCCTTTAATCCAAGGTTCAAAATATCCAAATATGCGACCGTTCCATGTGTTTTCTGTAAATTTATTAAAGTCAATTGAATCATGTGTTTTTAGTAAAATTTCATGGTCATTAAAGTTTTTAACTTCACAGCGCATAATATCCCCTCTTTAATTTTTTTCAGGATAATAGCGTTCAACTTTCATACCTGTACTAACAAGATATTCATTTAAATTGTTAAACTGTTTTATTGTCCCTCTAATTTTGATAATATCTTCTACAATTTTTTCTTGAGGTTCTTCGTCTTTAATGTTTTTTATTTCTAAATCTTGGTTGTAGAGATTTGTGTTTATATTTTCTTCTTGGATCTTATTTTCTTTTTGCGCAGCAAGACTTTTCTTGTCTTCTCCTGCTTTAAAAATCCTTTGCAATATTTCTTGAGAGTCGATTCCCCTGTCATACATAGTTATCCAACCAGCGGTATCTTCTAATCCGCTAGCTAGTACAGCTTGTTCAATGACTTTCAATTCCTGCTTTCTCTTTTCAATTTTTTCTTTTATATCTTGTACTTGATGTTTGATTTCTTCTGCTATTTGTTCTTCAGAAAAAGTTCTGTTCGTCCACTTTGGATTGTGTTCTATTTCAAAGCCCTCTCCGTGGTTAGAAATCAAAACTTGAATTAAATCTTCTTTTTCCTGTCGCTCACGCGCTTCAAAATCTTTTATATTATTTTCCAACTCTTCCCAAGCTTCGTTATAGATTGAAGAGATACTTTTCATATCTTTTTCAAAATCTTCTAACTCTTTCAGCTTGTCATTCTTTACTTTTTTTCTAGCAGTTTCTACTTCTTCTCTAAGTTTTTTAACTTCTGCTCTTTGTTTTTTAGCTGTTTGATAGGTCTCTTCACTAGCAACAACTATCCCTTTATATTTGTTAGCAGTTTTTTCTGCGTATTCCTTGATTTGATTTAAATTTTTAATTTCGTATAAATCAGGTTTAAACTCCACAATTTGCATCAGATCTTTCATTTTAATTACCTCCCCAATTAATAACTTCTTGTTCTTCTTTTTGCTTTTTCGCGTCTGACTTTGCTTTCGCTTCCAACTTTATTAACCATGGGACAACCTGGTTCCACATGTCAGGAGTGATTTCTTCTGTACTTTTAACTTTTAAATACTCAAATATCCACTCATCTAATTGTTGACGCGAAACTTTCTTAATATTTTGAATAGATGTTCTTAATTGATCAGCACGTTTAATCGTTTCTTCTAAAGTCGGTTTTTGTGCTTTATTAAATCTTTCTTTTTCTTTTTTGTTATGACCGATACTTTGGCTCGCTTCGTTTCCATCATCATCAACATCACTTGCTATTCCAAAAGCGCTCGATAATGAATAGCGCCTAGCGTATGTGATAGCTGAGCCCATGCCTTGTGCGGTCGGTTTGTCTGCTTTTAAATAAAGTGGATCAAACTCAATAAACTCTCCGCTCGAATGGGTGATTATAGTCGTAACTCCTGCTTGTCCCTGCTCATTAGTGATTGTAGATTGAACATAGGCTAATCCGTGATTGTGCGCTACATTGTCTATTGACTGAACCACATTTTCCAAAGGAACATATTTAGATTTAAAAAATGGGTTATCTGCGTCTTTTAAAGGTTGCTTGAATTCTTTTTTAAATTCTGACAAAGCCTTAAAGATGTTTTTTGTTGATTCGCTAAACCTCACTAACAATTCACTCCTTTGCGCAATTCATATCTATCAAATTGTCTAAAATACTCTGCTATTTCAGTCGGTTCATCATAAATAAGATCCCCATCAAACTCAATTACTGAATCACCTTCATAAAGTGCTTCGCCTTTCCAATCTTTAGCAACTGGCAAATCTTCATCTGGTTCCAATGGAACCCCGAGACTATCTGTAGTCCCTTTCAAAAGTCTTTGATTCATGATATAATCCTCCTAGATTTAGTGTTTAGTCCGCATTGCCGTGCGGGCTTTTTTCTTTTTGTGTTTTCCATTCACTTGCTAATTCTGAAATTGCTCGCTGCTGTGTAATCAATCCTGCCCCAAGCCTGGATAGAGTTAAAAAAACTTGGTCGTTCAATTCACACCCATCCCTCAACATTCTTCCGACGATAAATGTTGGTTTCTTGTAAAAAACAACTGCTTTTAAAGCATTTTCAAACATTAATACCACCCCCACAGATACAATCCGTAAACTAATAATGGTCCTATTATAATGATTGATAATAAAATGATTAGATAAAAAATTAGTAATTTGTTGCGTTCTTCTTCAGTCTTTTTAATTTCTTCTTCGTTCATCTAATTCACCGCCTTTGTTTTATATAGATTTGACTCCCACCATTCGATAAACGGTTTCCTTGCTATTCGCCAACGACTTCTATTTTCGGGGAAAATGACAAAACCTGAATTCCCCACTCTGCTCTCTATTTCCTTGCGATTAAGATATAGAACTTTCCTTAAATCTTCTCGGTCTCTCCCAACCAATTCACTCGCTTCTAAAAGATTTATTTCAATCTTTACATCTGCTTGCTCAGGCAAATGCAGTTTAAGTGCCGTAATAACCGATTGTGTTATTTGTTCTTCAATCGACATCCATCCACCTCCTTAAGTATTTTTCTTCAATTTTATAAAGGATAAGAATAAACAAACCTAAATTGTGTTTTATTTTACTTTTAACTCGTTTTGTGAGTTAAATAGGTTAAAAAAAATATCTTCCTTGTCGACTTTAAATAGATCTTCTAGCATTTGCATTTGATAAGGTTTAGGAATTGTTACTCCTAATTCCCACCTACTAATTGTTTGTTGATTAGTATTTAATATTTTTGCTAACTCACTTTGAGAATAACCATAATAACTTCTTAGTTCTGATAACTTATTCATTTCATACTCCTTTCTTGCTTTATAACTACATATTAACACAATTTATGTGTTAGTCAATAGTTTTTACAATTTTTCTGTGTTTATAGTATTCTTAACACATTTTCTGTGTATAATATATTTATAAAATTTAGGAAGGTGAAATGTATGTTTGGGAACAGACTGAAAGAATTGAGAGATCGTTACAATATGACACAATCAGAATTAGCAAAACGTCTTAACACTACTCAACAATCTATAGGTCGATGGGAAGTTGGAAAAACAGAACCCAGCATCGAAGTTATAAAAGAAATTGCAACAATCTTTAATGTTAGTGTTGATTATCTCTTAGGGCATTCATCACCAAAAGACATTGAAATAACAAATTTAATAAAATCAGGATCTTTAACCTATAACGGGAATAAAATAAGCGACCACAATCTTAAAGTATTGACTACTGTTGTTAAAGCATTCTTAGAGGAGGAGGGAAATGAATCAAACCATAATTGATAAAGTAGTTGATCTGGTTAACTATCATAAGACTAGCAACCCTTTTGAAATTGCTGATAATTATATGATAGATGTTCGCTATGCCCCAACCGACGACGATTTCAAAGGAATATACTTACCTATTTACAATAAACAATTAATCATACTAAATAAGAAATTGGAGCATACTCAAGAACGCTATTTTGTGATGTCTCACGAGCTATGGCATGCGATTAATGATTATGATGTTGTCAGTTATTATCACATCGGTATAAATGCTAAAGGGAAAATGGAAAGAGTAGCCAATCAATTTGCAACAGCTCTTTGTCTATTTGATAAAGAAATTGATTGGAACAAATCAAGTTTTTGTATCTTAAAAGAAAACTATATACCTTACGAAATGGAGGAATACTTGTGAGATGGCTCAACAAAATTGTTCTTGGACTTCTTTGCTTTTTTGTTCTTATGGGACTTTTAACAAATTTTACTAAACAAGATATTTTGACAAATTTGATCTTATTTTTAATCTTATTTTATTTAGGGCGTCTTTTATTTAAAAAAGAGAAAGTTTTACCAATAAAAGAAAATGAAAAATTTTTAAATAATGAGGATAACGCATCTAAGAAACAAAACATATTTTCAAAAATTAGGAATAATTCGCTAGATACTGAAATTCAAAAAAAGAAACACCTATTAGAAGAGTTAAATTATAAAATTAAGGAAGCTAATTTGGAATTAGAGTTTATAGATTATGGCTTGTATAAAAGAAAGTATAAATTTAGTGATTCTGATAAATATAAAGACGCGCTTGCAAAAATACGGTTGAAAGAAAAAGACTTAATTAAAAATAATAGCGCTGGATTAATATTGACCCCTATGAAATTAGATAATAGCTTATCTAAAGGAAAAACAATGCAAAACCAATTAATAAAGGCAATGCTTAGAGGCTTCAATGGAGAAGCTGATAGCCTTCTATCGAAAATTACAACTTCTAACTCCGATAATAAAATTAAAGCTTTAAAAAGAATTTTTGAACAGATTAATAAGTTATATAAAAGAAATGAAGTAGCAATTAGTGAAAGATACCTAAAACTAAAAATTAAGGAATTAGAACTGGCAGCAGAGTATGAACTAATTAAACAAGAAGAAAAAGATTTACTTCGTGAACAAAGAGCTAAAGAAAGAGAAGACAAAAAGCTTCAAGAAGAAATAAAAAGAAAAAGAGTTCAATTGGAAAAAGATAGAGCTCACTATATGCAAATGATTGAAAATGTTGAAAAGATGATAAAAAACGCTACTGAAGATCAGAAACCAGAATTATTGAAACAGTTATCATCATACCAAGATAAAATTTCAGAACTTGAAGAAATCGAAGAGGATATTGATTATAGAGAAGGACATGCAACAGCAGGTTATGTTTATGTAATCTCAAACATCGGATCTTTTGGTGAAGATATTTATAAGATTGGTGTCACTAGACGTCTAGAACCCTTAGAACGTATTGCAGAACTTAGTAGCGCTTCAGTTCCGTTTAAATTTGATGTTCACGCTCTTATGTTTAGCGAAGACGCTTTTGCATTAGAATCTGAATTACACAGAGAGTTAGATGCATACAGAGTTAACAAGGTAAATAGCAGAAAAGAATATTTCAAAGTTCCTTTTTCTAAGATCAAAGATATCCTGGACTCTCATAAGGAACTCACTGTTGAAATAACTGAATCTCCTGAAGCCTATGAGTATAGACAGAGTTTAGCAAATAAATAAAATCTACTATTAAAAGTTGGAGGAATATTTTCGGATGGAATACTTAGTTTTTATTGCAATTTTAACAATAATTTTTGTGTTTAGAAAAAACAACAGTAGTAAAAATCATTCTCATGAAGTTCATCATATAGTTGTGGAGCACGCAGAAAACCCAGGAATGTATTATAATAACGGTCGTAAAAAAGTAAATAAAGTTCTTTACTTGATTATCATTTTCTTTTTAGGAGCAATTGGAATCCATAAATTTTATATAGGTGATAATTTTAAAGGGTTTATGTATCTTTTGTTCAGCTGGACGTTTATACCAGCGATACTAGCTTTGTTTTCATTCTTTGGTGCTTTATTTAAGAGGCCAGATAGAAATGGAGATATTTTGGTTTAAAGACTAAGCCTTCGGGCTTTTTCTTTTAAACATTAAAAGAACATACGTTCCCATTGAAAGGAGGTGAATTATGAACAAGGTGGAAGTTATCCAAAGATTAAAACGGGAGTTAAATGTGGAAGATGGGTTACATTTAAATTTATCGGAAGGAGAAATAAATGAAGAAGAATACCAAGAAATAAAGGCATTTGTCAAAAAAGTGAGGGAGGAGCACCATGGCAAGCTACAGAAAAAGAGGTAGTACTTGGTCGTATCGAATTAGTTATAAAGATAATGGCGAGTTTAAAGTAAAAGAAAAAGGAGGATTCAGAACCAAAACAGAGGCTAAAATTGAAGCAGAGGAAATAGAAAAGAAACTTCTACAGAATATCAATGTATTTGAAGCGGATACTCCTATTTGGCAATTTATGGAGATCTATTACCTTAAAAAGAAAAAAGATAAGATAGGTACGCACTCTCAAAAAGCCTACGAAAGAGATATTCGAAGAGTTAAAGAGTTTTTTGGAGACAAATATTTAAGCAGCCTAAATAATTTAGACTATCAAGAATTTATTGATTGGTTTGCTGAAAAACATGCTAAGGAAACAGTTAGCAAGCTACATAGTCATTTAAAGTTGGTTGTCCGTTACGCATTTAGAAATGGATTAATACCTATTGATCCCAGTCACGAAATAGATATTCATGGAAATAAACCTGAAAAGTCCAAAGAATTAAAATATCTATCTGAACATGAAGTCAACAAGCTTTTGGATGTTTTAAATAATGGCTTCAATCCTTCAATGACTTCTCGCTTCGCTTTATTACTAGGAGTATTTACTGGCGCAAGAATTGGAGAATTACTTGCTTTGAAATTTGAAGATTATAATCATGAAAATGATACGATCTCTATCAATAAATCTTTTGATTATCATTACACCAAAGAAGTAAAATCAACTAAATCCCTGTCAAGCAATCGCATCATTAAGCTTGATAAAGGTATATCCGATAAACTAGCATGGTTTATAACCTATAAGAAGCGCGAAAAACTAATTAATAACCGCAATCCTGATAATTATTTACTAGCTTATGGAGATAAACCAATCACACTTACTTCAGTAAATAAAACATTAAAAAGAGCCTGCACTAAGGCAGGCATTAAAAATATTACTGTTCATGCGTTGAGGCACACTCACGCAAGTATCTTATTACATAATCAACTATCTATTGAATATATAAGCGAAAGATTGGGACACAGTTCCCCAGAAATTACACGAAAATATTATATCCATATTATAGATGAATTGCGACAAGATAATGATAATAGGATGAACAGCGTATTTTGCAAATTCAACTAGTTTTGGGCATTTTTTGGACAAAATGCTTGCAAACCTTGATATTACAATAAATACAATGGAGATGAGGGGAGTCGAACCCCTGTCCAAATGTCTCGCCACCAAAGAATCTACGTCAATAGTTGCGTCTATTATTATTTAGCTCCCACATAGCCGACCAACAGGCATTTGTGTTTGCGAGTCTGCTTATCTCTTCTAAGGCTTACAGACGGAAAGACTTAGCGTATCCCACTAATTTGAGACCAGGAACTAACACATGGGCGATGCTAGGCTGATCTTAGCCAGCTGTTTTTAGGCAGCTAAAGCTAAATTGTTATTATTGTTTGCAGTTATATTTAACTGTAGCGTTGGTGAGGTAGTCGCTGCCTACCTGACGCATCCAAGGTTCGAACAACACCTGTCGAAACCATGACACCCCCAATTAAAGGTATAAATACATACTAGCATCTCCATGAGGAAATGTCAAAGAAGGTCAGTCAGCTTTTAGACGAATTATCTTGGACTTCCTACTTAAAGAGTTTGAGGTAATTTTTTGACGGCATTCAGTAAAATTGGCGTCACTAAAATTGAAAAGATCATCTCAGGTACACCATTCACTAACACAATACCTCCGAGCACCTGCCATAAGCTATCGAGATTGGCTCCACTAATTTGTGAATACTCTGCCTGTTTAAAGAGGCCAATTGCCCCTAAGACGAAAACTGTATTTAAGATTGAACCTAAGGCCCCTGCTATCATATAGCGCAAGCGATCTTGAATTTTATCTTGAGCTTGGTGGGCAAACCATCCAACAATCAAAGGCATAATCATCCGTGGTAAAAGTGAGACTAATGGTGAAGAAAAGACATAAACATACATGGGCGATGTTGGCATAACATAAGCACGAATCAAGGAGTTCAAGCCCCAAAATGCTCCGATAATAAAACCATCTTTAGTGCCTAACCATAAGGTCGCTACAATTACCGTTACATGAATAATAGTAATATTTAATGGGGGTATGGCTATATAGCCTAGAAAAGGTACCCAAGTTTGTAATAGGATAATAGCCATGAAGATACTTAAAATAACTAAGCGTTTAGTTTTCATAGCGTTTTGATTTTGTAATGCTGACACAAACATCCTCCTCATTTAATGAATGGAATGACCATTCTTAATGTAATTGTAAGTGGGTTCACAGAGTCTTTCATCAAGAGTTACCTCTAAATCATATTCATCAAAAAACCATTCGTCATCTTGTTCAATAAAGAAGAGGACCCCATTGGGCGCTTGATAAGTGACTAAAGGGTCTTCTGGCTGAACAGAATCAATGGCAATCCCAAAACCATTGTCAAAAGGGCTCGATCCATAAATTTTTGTTTTAAAGCGAACACCAGCACCTTGGCTAAATCCTATTTCTTCCTTAAACCAATCTGCAGCTTTATTTGTTACTGTTAGTTTCATATGCTTTGTTGCAATCAAATGCAACAACTCCCTCCTCTATAAACTGAATCTATCATATAGCAATTTTTTTATCTGAGCGAGTTTTTTGCTTAATCCACCAAATTATGTTGGAAAGCATATATCGTCGCTTGTGTGCGATCATCCACTTCTAATTTTGATAGGATATTAGAGACGTGGGTTTTTACCGTCTTTAAAGTGATAAACAACTCTTCTGCAATCGCTTGATTGGAATACCCTCTAGCAATCAATCCTAAGACTTCACGCTCACGATTGGTCAAATCATCATGCAGATGGACTTGCCTTTCTTCGGTTTCGCGATTTAGCATCTTTTGCGTAACTTCATCCTGCATCACGCTCTTACCTTGGTAGGTTGAGCGAATAGCCTCGGCGATTTCTTTAGCTGATGAAGTTTTTAGGATATATGATTGAGCTCCTGCTTCAATAGCTGGATATACTTTTTCGTCATCTAAGAAAGATGTCACGATAATAATTTTAGCTTCGGGCCACTCTTGCATAATTTTTTGCGTAGCTTCAATTCCGTCCATGGTATCCATGACTAAGTCCATCAAAATAACATCCGGTCGTAAATCCAGGGCACGATGATAACCTACTAAGCCATTATTAGCTTCTCCCACCACTTCCATATCTTCTTGAATACTTAGATAAGACGAAACACCTAGCCTGACCATTTCGTGGTCATCAACTAATAATACTTTTATCATACACTGACTCCTTTGTTTTATAATTTTATTTTTTAAGTTTATAAGGCAACTTAATATCGACAACCGTTCCCTGCCCTGGAGAAGAAATTATCGAAACCGCCCCTCCCATCCCCTTCACTCTTTCTTGGATATTGGTTAAACCATAAGAGCCTGACTTTTTCGATTGAACAGGATCAAAGCCACGTCCGTCATCAACAATGCGAATATTTATCATATCCATTGTTTCTCTTAGATAAACATCTAATTTATTTGCTCGAGCATGCCGCATAGTATTCGACACCGCTTCTTGAATAATCCGAAAGAGATGGTCTTCGATTCCCGTTTCTAATCTAGGATCATCTAATTCCCAAGTCAGTTCTAGAGGTATTTTGGCTTGTAGTTCTAATAGCAAATTATTAATTCCTTGTTGCAGTGATTTTCCTTGTAAGTCAACCGGTCGTAAATGCAAGAGCAAGGCTCGCATTTCAGTTTGAGCATTTCCAATGACCGATTCAATTTTTTCAAGCTTAGCACTTAATTTAGGGTTTTCCTCTTCAGGATAGGATTCAGTAATAGCTGACAACATCATCATAGCAGCAAATAATTGTTGGGATACCGAATCATGAAGTTCACGTGCTATGCGACTACGCTCATGTTCGATAATTTCTTCCTTAGTCTCTTCACCGACAAAGACCGGAGCAGCTGTAAATTCTTGTAAGTCTTCAGTCAAATCAACCAAGCGATTGCGCAGGCGGTTAATATCTTGGGCCAAGCTATAATCTTGTGTATAGAGACTAGATTTACGGTTGGTTTTATTGAAGATCGGATGGTGATATTTGCCTAACAATAACCAATTGATTTTTGCTCGAATCAGTTCATAAGAATCATTTAGTGAAAAGGTAAGATATAAACTATAGATGACTGAGAAGGCAATAATAATGGCTACTACCCAGATAAATAATCGAACGTCCCAGATCTTAATTATAAAAAGGTCTTCAATATTAAAAGCTGGTAGTTGCCATGCACAAAGACCAACCACAAAAAAACAGATCAGCAATGTAATAATTAATTGATTGAGTAAGATACGAATCCATAACCGTAAATTCATAAAATAATCACCTCAACATCTCCTATAAAGCTTGAAATAATAACATTTAATTTGCGGTTAGCCTGTTGATAATCGGGACTACGCCATTTAAAGTTTTCCAATGTTAATACATAGTCTTGAGATTCAAATAAAACATTGCCACTAATTAAAGATATATTCAGTTTCAAGCCAATATCCCTCGGAATGATTAAACGAACACGGCCAAACATTTTTCGAATGACTACCGTATGCTCACCTGCTGGAATGAGGGTATTCCCTAAATCAATAATAGAATTTCCACCAAAATATACAAGATTAATATCATCCCACTCATATGAAGTCTTGGTTCCTTCTTCTCGCATATCAAAAAGAGAGCGATATTCTAAGATTGTTCGCTGCTGGTCTTGTGGTTGAAGCAGTTTAATCCCGTAATAACTCTCAGACTCTTTAGGGGCTGGATGTAAAACACTCTCCGAAAGATTACCCATTTCATGGATATGCTCTTTTTTAAAGACAATTAAAGCGAAAAAGATGGTTAAAAGAAATAGCCAGAATGATTTGGTTAAAACAATCGTCATAATAACCAAAATCAAACCCAATCCTAAAATCAATCGGTTCAACCAATAGCGCTCTATATAAAGGCTCAAACTGATGAGCAAAAATCCTCCTGCAAACATTCCAAGAAAATGCCAATCTGTAAGTAATTCTAATATAATTAAAAAGATACAAAGAATCATCGTGAGAAAAATACGTTTGCGAAAGAAGTCTTTCATTGGAATACCTCCCTTCTGTTAAGTCATTGCTATTATTGCATAAAAGATAAACTGAAAAAAGATAATACTTTGCTTATCTTCCATCTATTATAGCAAACAAATCCTAGAAAAAGGCATAAAAAAAGACCCCCAAAAGGAGTCTAACTGTTGGATAAATTATGCCTTAGCCACCTTAGTAATTTCCACATCAAATGAGCCGCCCGGTGTTTCAATAGTTACTTTATCACCCACTTTATGGCCTAATAGAGCTTTGGCCATTGGCGAATCGTTAGAAATCTTATATTCCATTGGGTCTGCTTCAGCAGAGCCAACAATGGTATATGCTTCTTCAGGACCATCAGGCAATTCGTTAAAAGTCACGGTACGACCCAATGTTACTTCATTAGCCGCAACATTTTTATCATCAATAATTTCAGCAAAGCGAATCATATTTTCTAATGTTGAAATACGTCCTTCAACGAAAGCTTGTTCATCTTTTGCTGATTCATATTCTGAGTTTTCAGAAAGATCACCAAAAGACCGGGCTACTTTAATGCGTTCAATAATTTCAGCTCGTTTATTTACTTTTAAATCTTCTAATTCAGCTTCAATTTTTTTCTTACCTTCTAGGGTCATTGGATATGTTTTATCTGCCATCTGTTAATACTCCTTCAAATTAATTAATAATTGTGTTAATTTTAGTAACTAATAAATCTATGGCCACATGATTATGGCCGCCTTCCGGGACAATAATATCTGCATAGCGTTTAGTTGGCTCAGTAAATTGATGATGCATCGGCTTGACAACTGTTTCGTACTGTTCAAGAACAGATTCTACAGAACGTCCTCTTTTAATGACATCGCGTTTAATTCTTCTAGAAAGGCGAATATCATCTTCCGTATCGACATATATTTTAATATCACATAAGTCACGAATCATTTTATCTTCAAAAATTAAAATCCCTTCTAAGATTAGCACGTCACGTGAAGCTTCTCTACGTGTTTCAAGTGAACGCGTGTGGTTCACAAAATCATAAATAGGGACTTCAATTGTTTCACCTCTTATAAAAGCTTGGATATGTTCAAAAAATAAATCATTGTCAAAAGCAAAGGGATGGTCGTAATTCGTCTTTAATCTTTCCTCAAATGTCAGATGGCTTTGGTCTTTATAATAATTATCTTGTGCTAAGACCAAAACGGACATCTCAGTAAACTGTTCTAATATTCGCTTGCTAACACTTGATTTACCAGAACCTGATCCACCAGTGACACCGATGATGATGGGTCTATCCCCCATTACTTCACTCCCTTAATTGACAAATACATAAAGAAAGCAACCACCCAATAAGAGGTGATTACTTGCTTTCTATTGAACTTGCTCAAAACTATACTTAAGAAAATAACATATAAATTAGCTGAATGCAAGCCATTTCATATTATTTCTTTTTTAGTATTCAAATGCTTGTTAAAAGTTTCATTTGTTGTTCTTGCTATTCTTCTTCTAATTCTGCATTTTCTTGACTCGCTTCTTTTTTTGCTTCATCAAAGAATGGTTGAACGTATTGTTCTACTAAGGCACTATGCTCAGCTTCTGTTGCAGAATAATAGATTTTGCCTGTATTCATATCTGCGACAAAGTAATAGTTATCTGAATAAGTTGGATATATAGTCGCCATAATCGATGATAGAGAAGGACTATTAATCGGTCCTACTGGCAACCCGCTATGTTGATACGTATTATAAGGCGAATCTACTTCTAAATCTTCATAAGTAACCAGCTCTTTATGCTTGCCAAGTGCATAAATAACCGTAATATCACTTTGTAGAGCCATTTCAATGTTTAGACGGTTGAAGAAAACTCCTGCAACTAAGGCGCGATCTTCATCAGTCGATGCTTCTCGTTCAACAACCGAAGCCAGACTCAACAACTGGTGATAGTTTAACCAAGTATTGCTAAGGTCTTCTTGCAATTTCTGAAATTCAATATTAGCTTTTCCAACCATATTAATGATTAAATCATCAGCCGTCATGCCAGCAATATAATCATAAGTAGCTGGGAAAAGATAACCTTCTAAACGATATTTTAAGCCTTCAATCTCAGATAGTGGTTGAATCAAGCTTGGAAAACGCCTTAACAAGTCTTCAAACAGCTCTTCACTTTGAACGCGATCAAGAAAAGTATCAGCTTCAATTGGTGTTTGTTCAGCCACTACTTGTGCAATATCAGTTATTTGCATGCCTTCCACAACAGTCAGTGTGGTATCAATATCTTCTTGGATTGGTTCGCCACCTTCCTTTAAAGTTGCAATCAACTCTTCTGCATTCATATTAGGCTTTAATTGATAATAGCCTGCTTGAAAGTCACTAGCTCCTTTAAATTTCATAAACAAATTAAAAATTTGACTATTGTTAACCAGTTTTTCATCTTCTAAAATTTGTGCAATATCACTAGAAGTCGACCCGATGGGAATCGTCACTTCGATTGCCTCAGAACTATTGGCATCCACCGGCCCTAAATCTTTATCCAGTTTCCAATAAATGAGTAAGGTGCCTACTACGATAATAATCAAAAATATCCAAAGAATGATTTTAATTACTCGATTGGTCCAAAGTAATTCTTTAACATGCATGGTTTCATTTACTTTTGCATCTTCTTGTATTCTATTCCAATCTATCTTCATACTTCCTCCTAATAGCCTAATGTTGTAAGCATTATAGCAAATAACACAGTAAATAACTATCCTGACCTAATTAATGAATGATTAAATTAATGTTTCAAGCTTCATGATTTTATAAGAGAAAAAGCTCTTGCCGATTTCATCAATCGGAAAGAGCTTAGCTTTCTTAACTATTCTTCTTCATCTGCCAAAAATGTATTTAATACTTCGTCAATCATGTTCCATTCTTCTTCAGTTTCGATCGCTTGTAAATCACCAGAAGTCCCATCTGGATTTTCTTTATAGGAGTAAGCTTGAATTTCTACTTCTTCTTCTTCATTTGCTCCAGCTGGATAAATAAGGACATAGGATTTATTATAGTCTTGTGAATCAAAGGTGAATAGAATTTCATATAACGATTCGTTGCCTTCTTCATCGACAACAGTAATGTAGTCAATTTCTTTTTCTGCGTGTTCATGATTATGTTCTTCTACCATCTTAACACCCCTATTTCTTATAATCTAAGTAATTTTGTAAAATCATCACTGCTGCTAATTTATCAATTACTTTTTTGCGTTTTTTACGTGAGACATTCCCTTCTTCAATCAGCATCCGTTCTGCTTGAGAAGTAGTCAATCGCTCATCTTGATAAATAATTTGACAGTCTGGGACAATTTTATGCAGTTTTTCACCAAATTTTTGGGAAGCCTCTGCTCTTGGTCCTAATGTATTGTTCATATTTTTTGGCAAGCCAATAATGACTTTATCTACTTTATACTCTTCGATGAGTTCTTGAAGACGTTGATAACCAAAGTTATCCGATTCTTCATCAATCGGTATAGTTTCGATTCCTTGGGCTGTCCAACCCATTAAGTCACTAATAGCAACCCCTACCGTTTTAGAACCCACATCTAAGCCCATGCTGCGATTTCCAATTGGCATGAACTAAGACTCCTTCTTAGTTAGATAATACTTGACTAATTTTTCGACAATTTCATCGCGTTCATGACGACGAATGAGGTTACGCGCATCATTGTGACGTGGAATATAAGCCGGGTCACCTGATAAGAGATAGCCCACAATTTGATTGACTGGATCATACCCCTTCTCCTCCAATGCGCGATAGACAATCTCTAAGCTCTCGCGAACTGTATGTTGGTTTAAATCATCTAACTTAAAGAGTATTGTTTCATCTAATGATTGCATAGATGTATTCACCGAACCTTTCTTAATCTCATCAACTTAATACATCCCTAGTTGATTTGTTAGCTATTATCTCCAGTTTACCATAAACCCCTATAAAAAGGCTCTTATTGTGCTTTATTTATAGCTTTTTCACTATTAAAATTGTGTTTCAGGCTAGATCAGTCTATTCTCAATCTCTTGCGGCACTGCTTCTAATAACTGAGGAATAGCCGCTGGATTTTTACCCCCTGCTTGCGCCATAGTCAAACGACCTCCTCCACCACCTTTAATATGTTTTGCTAATGGTTTTATTAAATCTCCCGCATTAATGCCCTTAGCCACTGTTTCTTGATCGACTAAAACTAACAGATTAGCTTTTCCCTCATGAGAAGTGGCTAAAACAAGGATATTAGAAGCAGCTTTTTCTCGCCATGTATCGCCTAAAGATCTTAAAGAATCCATATTTTGATTGTCTACGCTGGCTGCAATAAAGCTAATGTCTTTAACTGTTTGAACATCATCAAAGATTTCATCTGAAGCTTCCTGCATTAAGCGTGCAGTCAAGGAGTCGATTTCAGATTGCTGTACTTTAAGATCCTGTTGTAACTGTTCAATCTTGCTTAACAGTTGATCACTTTGGCTAACTTTCAATTGATTTTGAACTTCTTTTAGTAGCGATTCGTTCTTTTGATAGTTGGCGATAGCTGCTTGACCTGTTAAGGCTTCAATGCGGCGCAATCCTGCTCCTATACCACTTTCAGCCATTAATTTAAAGGTTCCAATCTCATTAGTATTGTTAACGTGAGTTCCTCCACACAATTCGATGGATTCATTGCCTACATTAACTACGCGAACAATTGACCCATATTTTTCACCAAAGAGTGCCATGGCTCCCATTGCTTTTGCTTCATCAATTGGCATTTCACTTATGTCAACATTAATAGCGTTTTCAACCATAAAGTTTACATAGGATTCCACTTGTTTAAGTTCTTCGGCTGACATTTTACCAAAATGTGAAAAGTCAAAACGTAAGCGATCTGGCCCCACATACGATCCTTTTTGATTAGCGTGGTCCCCTAAAACTTCTTTTAAGGCCTTATGTAATAAGTGAGTAGCTGTATGATTTTGATTGGTCCTCATTCTGGCTTGACGGTCAACTGTCAAAGTATAAGACTGTTCACGATTTAACGGCATTTCCAATGTTTTCACCTTATGCATAAATTGACCATGAGGACTCTTTTGAACATCTAGGACCTCTGCCAGCATTTGATCGCCATCAAAAATCCCTCCTAAATCGGCTACTTGTCCCCCCATTTCGGCATAAAAAGGTGAGCGGTTAAAGAATACAATCCCTTCACTATTAGCTGGTAATTGGTCCACTTCTTGGTCATCGACGACAATATATTTCAATGTCGCATCTGAACTTAATTGTTCATAACCCACAAAATCAAAATCATAGTCAATAGCTTGTAGAGTTGTCGATTGGATCGCCATCGATCCTTCATCTGTACGTGCGGCACGGGCTCTTTCTCTTTGTTCTTCCATGGCTGTCTCAAAACCTTCAATGTCTACTGTTAGCCCTTCTTCATCAGCCATTTCTTGCGTCAATTCAAGTGGGAAACCGAAGGTGTCATATAAATGAAAAGCCCTGTCTCCATTAATAACCGTTTGGCCTGCTTGACGAACCGCATTAATCACTTGATGAAGTTGGACTTCGCCTTCTTCAATTGTTTCATGGAAACGTTGTTCTTCTTTTAAAAGTACTTCTTTAACAAAGTTTTCTTTTTCGATGAGCTCTTTATAAGGATCACCCATCATAGCCACAATAATTGGCACTAAATCTGAAATAAACAGATGATTAATTCCTAATTTACGACCATGCATAACTGCACGACGGATTAAGCGTCTTAAGATATAGCCGCGTCCTTCATTAGAAGGTAAAGCTCCATCAGCAATAGCAAAGGATACCGCACGGATATGATCAGCAATAACTTTAAAAGAGGTATCTGTTTTTACATCATCACCATAATTGACAGTTGTCAATCTACCAATTGCTTCAATGATCGGCATAAATAAATCTGTTTCGAAATTTGTCGGAACATCTTGCATGACCGAGGCCATCCGTTCTAAGCCCATACCTGTATCAACGTTCTTGTTAGGCAAGGGTTGGTAGCTTCCATCTGGCATATGATTGTATTGTGAGAATACTAGATTCCAAATTTCTAAGTAACGTTCATTTTCTCCTCCTGGGTACATTTCAGGGTCATCAGCTGAAAGGTTTTGATAATTTTCCCCTCGGTCGTAGAAGATCTCTGAATCGGGACCACATGGTCCGGCACCAATATCCCAAAAATTATCAGCCACAGCCACAATATGATCTTCATCTAAACCACATTTTTCTATCCAAATCTGCTTAGTTTCTTCATCTTCGGGATAATAGGTAACATATAGGCGGTTGGGATCAAAATTCAACCATTTTTCTGAAGTTAAAAATTCCCACGCCCATTGAATGGCTTCTTCTTTAAAGTAATCCCCTATGGACCAGTTACCTAGCATTTCAAATAAAGTATGGTGTCGTGCAGTCACACCAACGTTTTCAATATCGTTGGTACGAATACACTTTTGAACATTGGCAATCTTGGGATTGTCAGGAACTTCAGTTCCATCCATGTATTTCTTCAAAGCAGCAACCCCTGAGTTAATCCATAACAGCGTTGGATCGTTAATTGGAATGAGGTTAGCTGAGGGAACGATTTGATGATTTTTCTCTGCAAAAAAATCTAAAAACATCTGACGTATTTCTTTACTTTTTAATGGTTTCATGCCGCATTCTCCTTCAATAAAAATAAAGAGTCATTATATGCAAGGGCGCTTAACCACGGTACCACCTTGCTTATAATAACTCTTGGTTATCTTCTTAAGTGACTGTTAACGCCAGCAAAACGCCAATCTTTCGAATGGTCCGTATGAGGGAGCATCAATGTCTTGATTACTTGCACCAAATGTAATCTCTCTAGAATGACCTGACATGTCCTCTACCTTTAGTAATATAGCAATTTTTATAAAAAAGGTCAATCCTGAATAAAAAAATCTTGCCAGTTAGTATATAATCATTAATAGAAAGTTTTTCATTGAAAAGTAGGTGATCGTACGATAAATTCTTTAGTAAAAGCCTAGGCATCCATAACACCTTTAAAAAATCAAGGAATTGAAGAAAGATAGAAGTTGTAACAAGTTATATAATTAATCTTGAGGACCAGTTATTAAATTAAAATTAGCTAAATAATATTTATAAAAGGTGGTGAAACTTATGAATAAAGATAATCACAAGAAAGATTTAAAAATTGAAAACATTTTGAAAATCTTTCCAATTATAGGCATGATTGGCGTAATCATAATTATATCCGTCTTGCTATCAGGCTTGCCTAAGTCTAATCCACTTTTTTCGATTGGATTGTCCTTAGGGTTAGCTTTACTTTTTATTTCAACAGTAGTGTATATTGCCACATGGCTGATGGAAATAAATTTAGCTTATAGTAGAAAACAATATTCTCTGATGGCCATCTTGATAATCGTCGGCATCCTTTCTGTTTTATTTGAAATTATAATCAATAGATAATGCGACTGAAGTTTTAATTATCAAAACCCCCTAAAGAAACATTCTTTAGGAGGTTTTGCTAGTTACTATTAAAATCACACAAAGAAAGCTTTATTACTATACAAAATCTTCCGGCTTGAGTCCTTCCATGCCAATCATGGGATCGACTTGCCAGATGGTTTGGTCATTTAAGACAAAGCTTGCTTTTGACATTTTGCTTTCTGCTACTTGAGTAACACTTGCTGTATCATCCTCTTGCTTTTTGCTTTTTGTCAGCTCTCGCTTCTTTGCTTGCTCAGTCAAGTTTAATTGTAAGTATTCAGCTAATTTGGTTTTGCGTTCTATTTGAACTTGTGAAACCGCCTTATTAAAACTTTGAGGGTTCCCTACCATGACTAAGGATTTGACCGCCCTTGTCACAGCAGTATAGATGATGTCCCTTCTTAACATGCGTGAATAGCGATCAACCAATGGTAAGATGACTAAGTCATATTCTGATCCTTGTGCCTTATGAATGGAACAACAATAAGCCAGAGTCAGCTGATCCAGTTCATTTTTACGATAGTGGATTTCATTGTCATCAAAATCAACAATCACTTCTTCCACATTATTTGAACTTTCTTTTGCCGTTAAGATAGCAGTTATCTTGCCAATATCCCCATTGTAAACACCCTCTTCTGTATTATTTACCAGTTGAAGAACCTTGTCTCCTATACGGTAGACTTGGTCAAAATGTTTTATCTCACGTTTTTTTGAACTAGCAGGATTCAACATTTCTTGCATCAAGTCATTGATCTGATTGATGCCACCTGGTCCCTTATACATAGAGGCTAGGACTTGTAGCGTTTGGCTATTAAAGCCTTTTTTAATTGCTGCTGCTACAATCTGTCCAACCACATCACTGACTTGCTGAGCAGAGCAAGGGATAAATGAACGGTCATTATGCTTGGCTAAAAAATCCTCTGGCAGATAGCCTTGACGTATATGGTGAGCTAAATGAACGATGGATGAATCATCGGACTGACGATAAATTTTGGATAGCGAAACAGTTGGAATCAGACCCGAATCAATCATATCTGAAAAAACTTTACCTGGTCCTACTGAGGGCAGTTGGTCCTTATCCCCGACAAAGACTACTTGCATTTCATAGGGAATGGCTTGTAGCAACCAATTCATTAACCACACATCAACCATTGACATTTCGTCGATAATTAAAAGGCTGCCATCAATTATCATCGGTTCAAAGTCTCTTAGCGTCGACTCACGATTATAACCAATTAAGCGGTGAATGGTAGAAGCTGGCAAATGAGAAGTTTCTTGCATCCGTTTAGCCGCCCTGCCTGTCGGAGCCGCCAAACGGATTGGAGAATCAAAATTATCCTCATTTAGATCGGCCAGATCATAGCCATGTAAGATAGCATGTAAATAAATGAGTCCTTGTACCAAGGTTGTTTTTCCGGTTCCTGGACCTCCTGTAATAATAGAGAGAGGGGATTGAATGGCTAATTTTAATGCCTGCTGTTGCTCTTGATCATAGTCAATTTTAATTAAGGCCATAACATCCTCAATGGCTTGATCAATCTCTTCTGCTTCAAATCGCTTAACTTGTTCAGCCATCAGATAGTCGTGAATCTTTTTACTACTTCCGTACTCTGCGTAGAAAATTGAGGGAATGACAAGATCTTCTCCTAGCACTAACAGCTGGTCTTGAATAATTGCAAGATCCAACCCCTTGGTCAATAAATCATCCTCAATCAAAAAGGGGCGACTTTTTTCTAGGAGGTCGCGTGCAGTTCTCAACGAATCCGGTATCGGTACATAGGTATCTCCTTGATCGGTAGAAATTTGTGCCACCGCCATGGTAATAGCTGAAGCAATTCGTTCAGCGGCGTCGGGTTGAATGCCTAATTGTTCTGCTAACTTATCGGCCTTAGTGAATCCGATTCCTTCAATCTCTATTACTAATTGATAGGGATTTTCTTTTATTTGTTCCAGTGTATTCGATTGGAATTTCTTATAGATTCTATCTGCTAAATTAGGACCAAAGCCCCATTCGCTTAACTGCATAAAAATACGTTCTGTTCCTTGAAATTTTAAAAGACTGGCCCTTAATTGATTGGCAACTTTAGCTGTTAAACCACTCACTTTGTCTAAAGCATTGGGATCATCAAGGATTTGATCAATTGCCGTTTCCCCTAATGACTCTACGATTTTTGTGGCTGTTTTAGGACCTACTCCTTTGAAACGATTGCTGGACAAATAATCAATTAAGCCCCTGCGTGAAGTCGGCATCAATTGCTGGTAGCGAGTGACTGAAAATTGCTGTCCAAAACGTGGGTGGTGGACTAATTTTCCAAAAAATTGATAGGGCGTATCGTAATGGATCGTAGTAAATTGACCCGTAATAACCAATTCTTCGTCTACCAAGAGACTCGTTTGATCTAAATCTACACTAATGCGCAAGACCTTATAAAAATTTTGGTCATTTTCGAAGATGGTACTTTCCACGCTACCTACTATTAATTCTTCCATCCACTCTCACCTCACTTGTATGTCTTATTATATCAATCTTTTTTATTAAGAACTAGAGCTTGCCATTCAAAGCTTGCCTAAGACTCTTAATATGTCCATAAAAAAATCACCCTAAATGCTCAGGGTGACTGACATTTAAATATATTGCCGCATTTGATTATCTTTATAGGCCGCATCAATAATGCCACCTCCTAGACACTCTTGGTCTTGGTAGAAAACTACCGCTTGTCCAGGCGTAATGGCTCGTACTGGTTCATCAAAAACCACTCGTGCTTTTTTCCCTTGGTCATAAATCGTCACTTCTGCTGGAACATCTTCTTGACGGTAACGAAATTTAATAGTGCATCTAAAAGTCCGATCACTCTTATCACCATCTGTAAAAGAAAGATCCGAAGCTTCTAAGTAATCAGCATATAAATGCGGATGGTGGAAGCCTTGGCCTACATAAAGTGTTTGAGTAGCCATGTCCTTGCCAATCACAAACCAAGGCTCATTGGAGCCATTCGATCCAGTAGATCCGCCTATACCTAAACCATGTCTTTGCCCAATTGTATAGTACATCAATCCCATATGGTCGCCTTTCACTTCACCATCTAAAGTTTTCATTTTACCCGGTTGGTTGGGTAAATAATTAGATAGAAATTGGTTAAAATCTCTCTCTCCAATAAAACATACCCCAGTAGAATCTTTCTTCTTAGCGGTTGCTAAGCCTGCTTGGGCTGCAATTTCACGCACTTGTGTTTTTTCCAAGTGTCCAAGTGGGAATAAAGCTTTTTGTAATTGCTGTTGAGATAATTGATTAAGGAAATAAGTCTGGTCTTTCCTTTGATCCGATGCACGCAACAAATGAACCTGTCCTTTGTCATCTCTTGCTGCTTGGGCATAATGACCCATGGCAATATAATCCGCCCCTAATTCGGTGGCATAATCTAAGAAGGCCTTGAATTTGACTTCTTTATTACACATAACATCCGGATTGGGTGTTCGTCCCTTGCGATATTCACTTAAAAAATATTCAAAAACGCGATCCCAATATTCTTTTTCAAAATTAACTGAATAATAGGGAATACCAATTTGTTCAGCGACTAAGGCAACATCTTCATAATCTTTGGTAGCCGTACAAACACCATTTTCATCCGTATCATCCCAGTTCTTCATGAACAGACCGACCACGTCATAGCCTTCTTCCTTTAGTAATAAGGCGGCTACCGAAGAATCGACACCTCCTGACATACCTATCACTACTCGCGTTTGTGCTTTATCTTTTGTTGGAGTCATTGGGTCTTCCTTTCTTTTAATATTTATATAAAGATTAAAAACGAACTCACCTTGAATGGAAAGTCCGTTTAGATACATTCAAAACTATTTTCTATTTTACTTCAACTAGAACGTTTCGGTCAACAAATCCGTCGAAAATGAAATTTATTTTTTCAATTACCATCTCGTTGTTGGCCAGGCTGAACACATTAACCGCCTGCAAACCGTTAGAATTTACGGTTGAAATTTTTAACCCATTTAAATCAGCATTAACAGTTACCTTTAAAACCAAACCTGTACGATGTGTCGAATCTAATTCTCGTTTGTATAAGTAGTTACCTCCACGTGTTTCATTGAAGCCATTATCTCTTAAAGTATAAGGTCTACATTCTGGACTGACTTCAAAAGTTCGATTGAATCCTAATAATTTTGCTTCTGGTGTAAATGCCATTGTTCTACTCCTTACTATTTATTTATTTTTATAATTGCTTCAATTAATTGATCAATCTCATTTTTAGTCGTATAACGACCAAATGAAATTCGAACACTCTCTTGCCAACGCGCTGGGTTATCTGGGTAATAAGCAGTTAGAATGCGACTGGGTTTTACTGAACCGGCTGAACAAGCGGATCCTGCTGAAAGATAAATGTCTTGCATGTCCATTTGAATAATCAACTGGCTAGCTAATTTTCCTTTAAACCAAATACTGTGTATGCGGTTATTATGATGATTAAGATCACCATTTCTTTGATAGTTAATGCTCGCTTCATCTAATCGTTGAAAAAAATATGCTGTTAGTTCTTTAAAATTTCCTTGTAGTTCTTCATACCCCTGATACATCAACTCCAAGGCCTCCACCATACCTAAAATATAAGGAAGGTTTTCAGTTCCTGAACGCTTAGTATATTCTTGATCACCACCTAATAATAAAGGATCTAAGGTCATTTCTTTGTTCCAAGCCTGATAGACCAGAAAACCAATTCCTTTTGGTGCATAAAATTTATGACCTGACCCGTTGAAAGAGCTACAAGGAAAATTTTGTGGGTTAATCGGTTGATAACCAACAGCTTGAGTGGCATCAACATGGAACCAATAGCCCTTTTGCTTAGCATATTGACCTAGGTCTTGGATAGGAAGTTGAGAACCCACTTCATTATTTACTGCCATAGCTGTCCAACCGATGGTCGTTTCTTTACTGGCTTCAATAAATTGCTGTAGTGTGAATTGATGGTTAGAGTCCGGCTGAATTCGGCTCACTTCAAACCCTCTGCTTTCTAAATCAAGAAGAACCTTATCCACTGCTGAATGTTCAATTGCTGTGGTAACAATATGATTACCTAGACCTAAATCACGTGCTCGAACAGCTTGTGATCGCAGTGCCCAATTGATGGCCTCTGTTGCACCGGAAGTGAAGTACAAATCAGCGTTTTCATCTAATTTTAACAACTCTTTTAAGCGTCGACGCGCTAAGGTCAACTTATTTTTACTTGCCTTTCCTAGCTTATATGTAGCAGAAGGGTTTCCAAAAGATTCTGCTAAAGCATGAGAAATTCGTGCTTGAACACGGAGGTCGACTGGGGTTGTCGCTGCATAATCAAAATATATCATTGCCTCACCTTTTCATTCCTAATACAACTATTATAACGTATTTTAATGATTTTGAAAGTGTTTACTTATAGAAATAAAAGGCGTATATTAATCAAAAAGAGCCTTTTGTGGTAAACTATACACATTATAAGGAGGTTTCCTAATGCAACAACCTTTAGCTTATCGCATGCGGCCGCAGCACATTGATCAAGTCTTGGGACAAACTCACCTTGTAGGATCTGGCAAAATTATCCGTCGAATGGTTGAGGCCAAACGTCTTTCTTCTATGATTCTATATGGTCCACCAGGTACCGGAAAAACTTCGATTGCTGCTGCTATTGCTGGTACTACGGAATATGCTTTTCGTCATTTAAATGCAGCAACTGATGCAAAAAAAGATTTAGAAGTTGTCGTCACTGAAGCCAAAATGTCAGGTACCTTGATATTACTATTAGATGAAATTCACCGTTTGAACAAGCTTAAGCAAGACTACTTGTTGCCTCATTTAGAAAACGGACGGATTATTTTAATAGGTGCGACTACTGAGAATCCTTACATTTCGATTAATCCTGCCATTCGCTCACGTACTCAAATTTTTGAAGTCAAACCTCTATCCTGTCAAGAGATTCAAGAGGGGTTACAAAGAGCGATTAAGGATGTTGATCATGGCTTGGGCAAGTATCCAGTTGAAATTACCAAAGACACCCTTGAACATTTTTCATCTGTAACAAATGGCGACATTCGTTCAGCCCTCAACGCATTAGAGTTGGCCGTTCTTTCTACAGCTGAAAACGATCAGGGTAAGATTGTAATCACGCCAGAAATTGCTGAAGAATGTTTACAGCGTAAACGATTAAGCCATGACAAAGATGGTGACAATCACTATGATGTCATCTCTGCTTTTCAAAAGTCAATTCGAGGATCAGATGTGGATGCGGCTATGTATTACTTAGCTATTCTTTTAGAAGCTGGCGAATTAGTCATCGCTTGCCGACGTTTGTTAGTTATTGCCTATGAAGATATTGGTTTTGGCAATCCGCAAGCTACTCAACGAACAGTAGCGGCTGTTGAAGCTGCTGAAAAGTTGGGCCTACCAGAAGCACGCATACCTTTGGCTTTCGCTGTGGCAGATTTAGCCTTAAGTCCTAAATCCAACACCTCCTACCGTGCCATTAATGCGGCCCTGGCGGATATTGAAGCTGGACACACAGGCCCAGTACCAGACAGCTTAAAAGATGGACATTATGCGGGAGCAAAAAAATTAGGTCGCTCCATCGGCTATCAAAACCCTCACGATTATCCCAATCATTTTATCCGTCAACAATATCTTCCCGATCCCCTTAAAAATAAGCAATACTTCAAAGCCGAACCAACAGGAAAATACGAAGCTGCTATTAACCAATACTATCAAGAAATAAAAAAACAGCAAAATTAGCTTTACATGAAGGTTTAGTTATGAGTTTCGATTTTTCTTTCTCAATACAATAAGCTACTAACGACTAATATTGTAAATGCTTTCATTTTTTCAAACAAAACTATTGCAATTCAATCTCATCGTGTTATACTAGGTACATAGGAAATATATCTGATGTGTTCGAGAGATAGTCAATGTGTTGACCGAACATTTTACATTAGGGATTCTTCAATCGAATACCTATGACAAGCCATCGCATGTGGAAGTCAGAAGCATTTCGTGAGAACCCCACCTGATTGCTAGCGGGTTCAACCTAGCTTTATTGAATCGGCACGATTCGGATATATTTTGAGAGCTGGCAATTGCCAGCTCTTTTTTAATGAATCTTTAGATAGAATTGAGGTTAATAATGCTACAAGCTTTGCTCTATGCCTTCCCATCGATATTAGTGATTTTGGCCCTCTATATTTTTTACTTCCGACATTCCTTACTAAAATTGCTCAAGCTACAAGACCTTAGGATTTTCAATTTAATCGCACTAACCTTTTTTTTATTAGCTATTTTAGGCTTTATCTTAATCTATTTACAATTAAAAATTTGGAGTCTTGTCTGGCTAGTCCTTGTTTTGATTTTGATTACCATGGTCTCTGTGCTCATCTACTTTACTCTTAGGTCGCATTAACTCATTCAAATTAAAAGCCCTTCAAAGCTAATAACTTTGAAGGGCTTCGTTTATTTACGTAAGATAACGACTTCTTCTGCTTGGTCTACTTCATTTAATTTGACTGCCACTTTTTCTTCGCTGGATGTCGGGATATTTTTACCGACGAAATCAGCGCGAATTGGGAGTTCACGATGACCTCTATCCACCAGTATTGCCAATTGAATTTTGGCTGGACGATCTGACGATAGAATCGCATCCAGTCCTGCTCGAATGGTTCGACCTGTATATAAAACATCATCCACCATAATCACAACTTTATCACGCATTGAGTGAGAAAAGTGAGGGGGTTGAACAACAGGTGCTTCATTTTTAAACTTGTGGGTCAAATCATCACGGTAAAAAGAAATATCTAACTCTTCTAGCTCTACTTGAATAGCTTCAATTTGCGAAATTTTTTCAGCTAAACGATGGGCTAAATATATGCCTCTTGTTTTAATTCCTACTAATACTAATTCTTGGACGTTCGGATTCCGTTCGACAATTTCGTGGGCCATTCTCTTTAGAGTTCTATTGATCGCTTGCTCATCTATAATAATATTTTCAGCCATTCATGTGTCTCCTTCAGTTTGGTATCTCTAGACTTCTTTATTTTCTTCCCTTAATAATATACCAAAAGAACGTCATTCTCAAATGAGAATAACGTTCATACCAACTTATCTTAATGATTATTTTTGATTTTTAAGACGCTCAACGTCACGAGCAATCGCAATTTCTTCGTTAGTAGGAATGTTGATAACTGTTACCGTAGAATCATCTGTAGAAACGATGGCTTCTTGGCGTGTGTTATTACGCTCTTCGTCAATCTTAACACCCATATAACCAAAGTTTCTCATAGTGATTTCACGTGTTTCTTTAGAGTTTTCACCGATACCGGCAGTAAAGACAATCACATCTACACCATTCATCACTGCTACATATTGTCCAATGTATTTAATAATACGATTGAAGAAAATATCTAGAGCTAGTTGTGCACGTTCGTTTCCTGCTTCTGCAGCTTCTTCCACATCACGCATATCGGATGAGACACCTGAAATACCGAGTAAACCAGATTTTTTATTGAAGATAGTTACCATCTCTTCAATGCTTTCAATACCTTCCTTTTGCATGATGAATGGAATTGCAGATGCATCGATATCACCGACACGTGTTCCCATTGTTAAGCCAGCTAGTGGAGTGAAGCCCATTGAAGTATCAACAGATTTCCCTTTCTCCACAGCAGTAATTGAAGCTCCGTTCCCTAAATGACAAGTGATAATTTTAAGATCTTCAATGGGCTTACCTACGATTTCAGCTGCACGGTGGGCCACAAATTGGTGACTTGTCCCATGAGCTCCATATTTACGAACGGAGTAATTTTCATAGTATTCGTACGGAATGCTGTATAAATAATTTTCAGCCGGCATTGAAGTATGGAAAGAAGTATCAAAGACTGCTGCCATGGTAGCATGTGGTAATTTTTCTTGGAAAACACGAATTACGACTGCTTCCGCAGGGTTATGTAAGGGGGCGAAATCTCCCAATTCTTCAATGTTTTTGATAACTTGCTCATCTACTAGAGTAGACTCCTTGAAGAGTTCTCCACCAGCTACTACACGGTGTCCGACA
The DNA here is from genome assembly GCF_050409425.1 of Facklamia sp. P13064. NCBI lineage: Bacteria > Bacillati > Bacillota > Bacilli > Lactobacillales > Aerococcaceae > Facklamia > Facklamia sp. P13064. Next base: position 290,671 of record NZ_JBNUPM010000001.1, read on the forward strand.
CCGGTAATTTCTTCAAAGTTTGTGATAACTCCTAAGTCTAGAAGTTTAGTTAGTAATAAATCCACTGCACGAGCATGATCTGCAATATCTTCGACTATTTGAAACTTTTGATCTTCACCATTAGCGTCCGTATATTTAATTTCTAATTTTGAATCGCTTAATCCAATACGTTCAACTAATCCTTTAGAAACCACTGTTTCTTCAGGCATCTCTATGATTTGGAATTTCAAACTTGAAGAACCCGCATTAATCGCCATTGTTTTAGACATTTACAATTTCCCCATTTCTTTGTTAGTTCATATAGGTCTAGTATATCATGTTTATCCTTACACCGTAAATACTGATTCAAAATTTTGTGAAGTTTTTAATAAAGTTTGCTCTGTCCTTCGAAAGTTTAATAATTATTAACTTACTGATAATAATAAAGAATTAATGAATTAAAAAACTTTTTTGGCGCTTTCTATTGATCCCTATCATGCTCTGACTATTTTTAGGATAGCCAATACTTTATTGTGCTTGAGGGTCAAAGTGATGAGTTTTATTAAGATTAAAACTCATATAATCAAGGTCTCAACTTGCCCATCACAACAATTACTCATCAACACCCATTTTTCGACTTTGTTACCCGCTAAATAGCATAATTATACCTTAAATTTTCCGTCATTTTACATACAGGCTGGGTGGCTTTTTCACTGGCTGATGGTCCATATAAAAGTGTTCTGAACAATAGTTAGAATATATTTTTCTTCAGTTGTTCCCACCTTTAGAATTTGTCTCTTTTTCATTAACACCATTCAAAGACTCTTTATCATACCTTAACTCTCTTTATCCGATGGTATTTATATTTTCTTTAACTTTTTACAAAAGTTTTGCTAATTGTACCATCAGGATTTTCTATGATAACTAAATGACCTATTTCTCCCTTATCATTTTGGCTAGGTTGAATAGAATATTCAACTTTCTCAATGGTTTTGTCATGTAAAATATATTCAATCGAAACCAATTCTCCATCTCCATTTTTTAAAGTCATAGTTGTTCCTATGGTGTTTCCTTCTTTATCTTTAAATGCTGACTGTTCAATAGTAGGGACTTTTTCATTTTTTATAAAGGTTTCTTTTTTCAACCCCTCTGCATTCGTAATTATAATTAAATAACCTCGATCCCCGTTTTCGTCTTTATCATAAGTGATTTTAACATCTGGGGCTATTTCTTGTTTGCCAATCAAAATATGTTCGTTCAATAAAACTCGCTCTGCATCATCTTTAACTAAAACAGTGTATCCTATAATACTTCCTTGATTATCCTTAAAAGGGATTTTTTCGATGGTTGGAACTTTTTTGTTTTCCACAAAAACTTCTTCAAAGTCACCATCTGGTTTATAAATAATCACTTTATGACCCGTTCCCTCAGCAATAATTTTAAGCTCAGGTTCTTTGCCATCGGGATCATTTAAAATATGGTGAGTGGCGATCAACTTTTCTTGGCTATCTTTGATGACAAATGTTTTGCCAATAATTTGTTCTTGAAAATCCTTCAAATCTTTAGTTTCAACAACTGGTTGCTCATTTTCAAGATTACTTGACTTGTTTTCTAAAAATATCTTCTCTTCTTCCCCGGTCGGCTTTAAAATATTGACCGTGTATCCATACACACCCCCTCTTTCTGATTGATTCACATTAACTTTTACTGATTTCCCATTGCTATCATTCAAAATGTTCTGACTTAAAATGATATTTCCTTCATTATCTTCAATAATAATGGTCTTACCTATATCATTGCCCTCTCCATCTTTGATTGGCTTTTTATGAATAATCGGTGATTCTCCATAAAGTATGTTTTCCATAACTTCTATCCTCCTCAAGAAACTATAAAGCTATTAAGCTCAATCATTTTTATATAAATAATCATATATCTTTCTGTCTTTAAAAACAACTCGCCCATTTAAAAACTCTCTTCATCCATTTAAGAATGAAGAGAGTCCTATTTAAAGATCTTACACTAGCGTCTTAGCCTACAGTTTATTGATTCTCACTTAGGCGTTTTTTTAATTCTGCTACAGAAATTCCTAAGCCCATTGCCAGTAAAGTAAGACCCATTGCTACATATTCTCCTTCATCAGAACCAGTATTAGGCAGTAAAATCCCTGACTTATTGACAGTTACTTCTTCACCCTTAGGAGTAGTCTGGTCTAAATCTGGTGTTGGATCTGGATCTGGTGTTGGATCTGGATCTGGATCTGGCGTTGGATCTGGATCTGGCGTTGGATCTGGATTTGGCGTTGGATCTGGATCTGGTGTT